>JBDNFZ010000412.1:0-6834 GCA_041689555.1 Opitutaceae bacterium
AGGGAGGTCACGATCATCGTCGCGGTGACGGCGATACCGTAGGCGGCGGCGAGGGCGGAGCTGGACTTGAAACCGTAGACCGTGGCGATGGCACCGAGGGCGAGGGTGATGTTGACGAGAGGGAGGTAGATTTGGCCCGGTTGGTCGGGGTTGGTGTGCCGGATGGTGAGGCGGGGGAAGTAGCCGAGCTGCACGGCTTGGCGCATCAGGGAGTAAGCGCCGGAGATGAGGGCTTGGCTCGCGATGACGGCGGCGCAGATCGAGAGTGCGAGCAGGGCGAGGCGTCCGGGGCCCTCGGGGGCGAGGGCGAGGAAGGGGTTTTCCACGCGGCCGCCCTGGGCAATGACGTTGGCACCCTGACCGAAATAGTTGAGCGTGAGGCCGGGCAAGACGACGGCATACCAGCCGGTGTTGATGGCGCGGCGTCCGAAGTGACCCATATCGGCATAGAGCGCCTCGACGCCGGTGACCGCGAGCACGACGGACCCGAGGAGAACGGAGGCTTCCCCGGGGTGCTGGATCAGAAGGTCGAGGCCGAGCAGGGGATTCAGCGCCTGGAGCACGATGGGATTGCGGACCACGTGCCAGAGACCGAGGGTGCCGAGGACCACGAACCACACCAACATGACGGGCCCGAAGATACGCCCGATGAACTTGGTGCCATGGTGCTGAAACGCAAAGAGACCGACGAGGATCGCGATGGCGATCGGCAGAACGTAATGCTCCACCCCGGGCCAGACTTCCTTGATGCCCTCGGTGGCGGAAAGGACGGTCATGGCCGGCGTGATGATGGCCTCGCCGCAGAGCATCGCGGCGCCGATGAGCACCACGATCACGCCGAGGTTGAACACGCGTTTGCCGGGACGATCCAACTGGCTGAGCGCGAGGAGGGCGAAAATGCCGCCCTCGCCGCGGTTGTCCGCACGAAGGACGAAGAAGGTGTATTTCACGCTGACCACGAGGATCAACGACCAGAAGATCAACGAGAGGACCCCGAGGATGGCCTGGACGTGTTCGCCGGGCGGGAGGGCGTGGAGGCACTCCCGGATGGTGTAGAGCGGGCTCGTCCCGATGTCGCCGAAGACCACGCCGAGCGCGCCCAGCGTGAGGCCGGCTTGGGCCGTGGGGTTGAGTTTCGACGTGGCGGGAGTGCTCATGGGCGAGGGGGAGAGAATTGGGCAGCGGGACGGTAACTCCAAGCAGTTTTGCCCGGGCGGCGGAATGTTGCTTGCTATTGGCCGAACGGGGCGGACACGCCCTCGACAAACGCCCGGGCGCGCCTACGTTCCGCGCATGATTCCCGCTTGGCAGCAGGTCAAATCCTACACCGACATCCGCTACGAAAAGGCCGACGGCATCGCGAAGGTGACGATCAACCGGCCGGAGAAGCGCAATGCGTTTCGCCCCGAGACCATCATGCAGATGGTCGAGGCGTTTACCGATGCCCGCGAAGACCCGGCGGTGGGCGTGGTGCTCCTGACCGGCGCGGGCCCGCACACCGACGGCAAGTATGCCTTCTGCGCGGGCGGCGATCAGAGCGTGCGCGGGCCGGCGGGCTACGTGGGCGGCGACGGCGTGCCGCGGCTCAACGTGCTCGATCTCCAGAAACTCATCCGCTCGATACCGAAGGTCGTGATCGCGCTCGTCGCCGGCTATGCGATCGGCGGCGGGCATGTGCTGCACCTCGTGTGCGACCTCACCATCGCGGCGGACAACGGCATCTTCGGTCAGGTCGGCCCGCGTATGGGAAGTTTCGACGGCGGCTTCGGCTCGAGTTATCTGGCGCGGATCGTCGGCCAGAAAAAGGCGCGGGAGATCTGGTATCTCTGCCGGCAGTATGACGCGAAGCAGGCCCTGGAAATGGGGCTCGTCAACACCGTGGTGCCCGTGGCCGAGCTCGAGGCGGAGGGCGTAAAATGGGCCGGGGAAATCCTCGGGCACAGCCCCTTGGCGATCCGGCTGCTCAAGAGCGCATTCAACGCCGAACTCGACGGACAGGCAGGCATCCAGGAACTCGCGGGCAACGCGACGCTGCTCTACTACCTGAGCGCCGAGGCGAAGGAATTCCACTCGGCCCAGCGCGAGAAACGTAAGCCCGACGCGCGGAAGTTTCCGTGGCTGCCTTAACGGCGATCAACCGCGGCCGGCCTCGCCGGGCGGCGGGGTGACGTAGGCGGAAGGCTGGCGGTTGAACTTCGCCGAGCCGCCGCGGGGGATGCTGAGGGTTTTCCAGCCCGGGCCACAGTGGTGCTTGGCGACGTAGACGATCTGGCCGACGTGGCCGGCGTAGTGCGCGAGTTGGCGGTGCGCGGCTTGGAGCACGGTCAGGGGTTCGCCCCGGATGCGGACCACGCGCGGTAAATCGACGTCGGTGAGGGTGGCAAAGGTCGCGGAGAGGACCGCCCAGCCGTGGTGCCAGTCTTCCTCGAGGCGGGCGCGGGTGTCCTCGGGGCGGAGGGCAAATTCGTCGTCGCGGTTGCGGCCGGGTTTCTCGCCGTCGCTGGTGAGGAAATCGGTCCAGCGTGAGGTCAGGTTACCGGCGACGTGTTTGACGATCACGGCGAGGCTGTTGTCGCCGGCCCCGGGAGTGGCGAAGAACTGCGCGTCGGTGCATTGGGCGAGCGCGGCGTCGGCCTGAGCACGCAGGCGCGCGAATTCACGGCGGAGATTCTCGACGCAGGTTTCGGCAGGCATGGGATCGACTGGCGGGGCGGGTTGGCGACGGCCCGAGGGCGAGGGGGAACTCAGGCGGAGGGCTGCAGCTGAAAGTCCAGAGCTGAGAGTCCAGAGCTTAGAGCTGAGAGCTGAGAGCTAAATCCGCGTAGTTCCCACAAACCTACAGATCCATCGCAGACGGATTTGCTTTTTGGTTTTGCTCTCAGCTCTTAGCTCTCAGCTCTCAACTCTCGACTGCATTCCTCGGGCTCAGGCGTTCCAGTTGATGGCTTTCTTGGCCCAGAGGCCCTTCTTAGTCCAGGGGCCGGTGATGTCGTTCAATTCGATGCCGATGCGCTTGGCGGTGCCGTTGGGCTTGAGCTCGATGAAATAGACGGCTTCGACGCGGCTGGTGCCGTCCTTCAGCTCGCCCTCGTAGATCGTCATGAGGAAGTGCGCGGTCTCCTTGAGGTGCTTGGCGAAATCCGGCGTGAGGTCGTTTTCGAAAGTGCCGGCGGCCTCGGACCAGATAGCGGAGACGACGAACTTACCGGCGTCGGCCTTGGTGACCGTCATCCCGCGTTTTTTGGCGTAGGCTTTGAAGGCGGGCAGCTTTTTTACGGCGACCGGTGAACTCTGCATGACAATCGTGGTGGAGGACATAAACCCAAGGATGACTTTTCCGGCGCACGGAACGAGCGCAAACGCCGCCCGTTCGGTAAAGAAACGGTGCCGGAAGCAGTCGGAGGTGATCCGACGGGCGTCGCAGGGGAGGCTCGGGTTTTGCCGACGAACTCACACTTCCTTCAAGAGCCGACCCCCGGACCTTTTTCCGGGCAGGGTTCAAAACGTCACGACGATGCCACGACGGCACTCAGGGCGAGCATGCACAGTAAGACCGGGAGCCAAAGTGCCCGCTCTCTCGGGCTTGGCGTGGCGGCGTTTACGATCACCCCGAGAAGGCAATACCCCACGACCAGCCAAGCGAGGAGAGGAACGGAAATGTCTGCACTCGGGCGCACGACGCCGGCCCGCGCCAAGATGACGGCGGCGATCGCCAAAAGAAGTCCGAGAGATACCGCAGGGAGCGCGCGGATTCGGGGTGGCAATGCCCCTCGCCACTTGCCGCCAAGGGTCAATTCCCCCCATGGAGCTCCGAAGATCAAGGCCAGCTGGAATGCGCATACGGCAAGGCAGATGAGCGCGAAGAGGATCGCTGCGGCTGAGATCATTGCGGAGGAGAACAGGACGATACGGTGGCGAGGCCCGATCTCAAGGCGAGCCACGGGCGCGCGGGGCCGTCGGGTCTGAGTTGGGTTTCTTGTCGGGTGTCTTCGCCCATTTCGGGTTCACGCGCCCGCCGCTTCGATCGGCGAATCCTTTCAGGTAATCGGATATCGGCGGAAGACCGACACGAGCGCGCAAGGCGTCGACGTTGGCTTCATCATCAAGGGGCAAGGGCTCCCACTCGTCGGCGGCGTTCTTGGTGACTTGGCTACCGTAGATCTGGTTCCGCCCTTCGCGCAGACGAACTCTATCTTCCAAAAGCGCCAGACCGGATGCCGGCATATCGCCTTTCGCGGCCGCATCGCGAGCGAGAGGGAGATACCTCTTTTGGTAGCCGAGGTCGGAATGCTGCAGAATGAGAAACGCCGCGGTCGCAGCCTTGCCGCCGAACTGCTTGCTGCCCGGCCAACCGTGCTGGGCGATGATCTCCTCAAGGCGTCGGATGTTTTGCGCATCGATCGCATCCTGCTTCGACCACGCCTCAATCACCTCGGGAGAGCTTTCACCGTGCTGCCGTTCCAATTCGATTATTTCGATACGGTGCAACTGGTCCGTCTTCTGCATCGCTTCCAATTCAGCTCCGACGTTGGCGACCGATGTCAGGTTCGAGGCGGAAGGTGTCGCGGATTTGTTCTGCGCCGGCTCTTGAGCGCGCGTGGCCGATGCCAAAGTGAGAAAGATGGGGAATAAGAATCTGTGCATGCAGCGCTTAGATTACGCGTTGAATTTCGGGTTTGTCGGCCAACGGTCAAGGTGAGCCACCCCCGCTTGGGGTCGTCGGGTCTGCGGCTGATTGAACCAAGCCGCTGAGCGGATGCGTGAGGCGGGAGCGTTCGGTTGGACTGGGGGCACGGGCGGAAGTTGGGGTCGATTGAGCCGGCGAGGCAAGGCTGGGGCCCCTAACCCAAAAGCTGAAGCGACAGGGGAAACATCCAACCACGCAGCGACGCGCTGCGGAGCTGGGCGCACCGCCGCGTGGGGTCGCCGGTTCCGACGACCACGTTGAACCAAGCCGTTGCGTGGCGAGGTGAGGCGGGCGCCTTACGCGGCCAGCCCATGTCGCTTCAAGGCTCTCCTTTTGGGTTCCTCGCGTTTTCCGGTGG
This sequence comes from Opitutaceae bacterium, assembly GCA_041689555.1. Classification (GTDB taxonomy): domain Bacteria; phylum Verrucomicrobiota; class Verrucomicrobiia; order Opitutales; family Opitutaceae; genus Tous-C4FEB. The sequence continues at coordinate 5,046 of JBDNFZ010000412.1, forward strand.
TTAGAGAGCTCGATGGCTCGGCCGTGAAAGCACCCGCCGGCTTGCGAGGTGGAGCGCGTTGACCTCGACGCGCTGGTTTTGGAGCCATTACGATCTGGACGCCGCGAGCCGCGTCAGCGGATTGGGGTCGATCCGCTCACTTAACCGCTGAAAAGAGCGAAGAGCCTTCCTTCTACTGCGGCAGTGCGATCTGCATCTTCACCTGGCCCGCAGGCGCCTTGGCCGCGATCTCGAAGGCCTCGATGCTGTCGGCGAAGGCGAAGGTGCGGGTGATGAGGGGCTTCACGTCGATCGCTCCCGAGGAGAGCATCGCCACGCAGCGCGGGAAGACGTGGGCGTAGCGGAACACGTGCTCGACCCGGGCCTCGCGCACCATCGCCTTGCCGACGTTGTAGGCGATGTCGCCGACTTGGGAGCCGATGAAAACCACGCGCCCGCCGGGACAGAGCGGGTCGAAGACGCCGGCCGCGGCCCGCGGGTTCCCCGAGCACTCGAAGACGATCTCGACGCCCCAACCGTCGGTGGCGGCGAGGATCGTCGCGGCGAGGTTCGTGCTGGCCACGTTGATCGTCGTGATCGCTCCGAGCGTCGCGGCGAGCGCGAGTTTACCGTCGTCCACGTCCGCCACGAAGACCCGCGCGCTGCCGGCGGCGAGCGCCGCCAGAGCCGTCACGAGGCCGATCGGTCCGGCGCCGATCACCAGCGCGAGGTCGCCGGGTGCGACCCGCGCCTTGGTGGCGGCGTGGACGCCGACCGCGAGAGGTTCGACCATCGCCGCCTCCGCGAAGCTCACGTTGCCGGGGAGCCGGAAGGCGAACGCCTCGGGATGGACGACCGAGGGTCGCAGGATGCCATGCACGGGCGGCGTCGCCCAGAACCGCACGCCCGGGTCGATGTTGTAGAGTCCCATCCGCGTCGCGCGGCCGGTGGGGTCGGGGATGCCCGGCTCCATGCAGACGCGGTCGCCGACCTTGAGGGTCGCCACCTCCGCGCCCGCCTCGACCACGGTGCCGGACGCCTCGTGGCCGAGGATCATCGGCGCTTTCAATTGGAACACGCCGATCCCGCCGTGGGTGTAGTAGTGAACGTCCGACCCGCAGATGCCGACGGTATGGAGCTTGATGCGCACATCGCGCGGGCCCATCGGCTCGTCTCCCTCGATGGGCACCTCGCGGATCGCGAGCTTCAACTTCTCTTCGAGGACCAATGCCTTCATGGCTCAATGACCGGTAGAAAACCGAATCTCGGACGGGAAGAATCTGTCATTCGCTCCGAGTCGAACCTGGCCGCTGCGCGGTGGGGTGGGGCGAGGGCGTCAGGTTGTTCCGAGGGCACGGGCGGAAGTTGGGGCCGACTGAGCAGGGGAGGCAAGACCGGGTGCCTTTTGCCGGAATCAAAAACGCCAGGGAAGAATCCAAGCACACGCCGAAGCGGAGCGGCGCGAGCAAGCGAGACAACGGGGCCGATGGGCTCTCACTTTTCAGGGCCCTTTTTCGGTCACGGTGGGCTGCTGGAATTGTAATTCTCGGGGACTAGGTGAAGGAACGGGCGGGGCCGTTCCTGTGGACGCGCATCCGACCATAAGCGCGAGCGTAGCAAGACCAGTCAGTAAACGGATTTTCGTATGGAGGAGCGACCTAAGGGATCCGACCTTTTTTTAAGGCCTAAAACGAGATCAAACAAAAACATGGCTAGACCATGTCGGCCCGACGGCGCTTCTCAACCCGTGCGTCCAGCCAGTCTGTCAAGAGTCAACCCATGCCCCCTTTTCAGCCTCCTTTTTTTTAAG
>JBDNFZ010000413.1:0-2078 GCA_041689555.1 Opitutaceae bacterium
AAGCGCTCAAGGTCGAAGCCGAAAACGAAAGCTATCTGCTCAAATCCTTTTAGGGCATTTGCTGCGTCCTGCGGGTTTGGCGTCAAAGAGGAGTAGTCATTCGCTACCTTGAACATTACTCCAAGGGCAGCGGGCGTATTCAGATCATCTTTGAGGACGTTAACGACCTCGGAAAGATCTGCAGGAATTGCCTTGGCAAAATGCGAACCTGCAATTGTTCGGAGCTCTTTGATGAGGACCGAAATCCGTTTTAGCGCGCTTTCCGCCGCGTGCAGCGAATCCAGCATGAAGTTGAGCTGCTTCCTCGGGTGACCCATGAGGAGCGCGTAGCGGACGGTCATCGGGGCATAGCCTTTTTCCACGAGGTCGGTGAGCGTGTAGTAGTTGCCCTTGCTCTTGCTCATCGTGGTGCCTTCCACGAGGAGGTGTTCGCTGTGATACCAGTGGTTCGCGAAGGTCGTGCCGTTGCAGCACTGGCTCTGGGCGATCTCGTTTTCGTGGTGCGGGAAGAGCAGGTCCACGCCGCCGGTGTGGAGGTCGATGGTTTCGCCAAGGTGCTTTTTGATCATCGCGCTGCACTCGATGTGCCAGCCGGGTCGGCCCGCGCTCGCGCCGGCCGGGCCGGGCCAGCGCACGTCGCCGTCTTCCTCGGGCTTGTAGGCTTTCCAGAGGGCGAAGTCGGAGACGGAGTCCTTGTGGTCGGCGTCGGCGACGGTGTTGGTGATCTTGAGTTCGCGCTCGTTGATGCGCGAGAGGGCGCCGTAGCCGGGGAACGAATCGATCTTGAAATACACGGAGCCATCGGCGGAACGGTAGGCGTTTCCCTTCCGCATGAGGCACTCGATCATGTCGACTTGCTCGGGAATGTGGCCGGTCGCCGTTGGCTCGACATGGGGGCGCAAGCAGTTGAGCGCGGCGCAGTCGGCGTGGAATTTATCGGTCCACTTCTGGGTGATCTCGGCGAGCGGGCGTTTTTCCTTCTGCGTCTGGCCGATGGTGCGGTCGTCGACGTCGGTGAGGTTGCGGACGTGTTTCACCTTGGCGGCGCCGAACTCGAGTTCGAGCAGGCGGCGGAGGACGTCGTTGATGACGAAGGTGCGGAAGTTGCCGATGTGCGCGGGGGCGTAAACGGTGGGGCCGCAATTGTAGAAACGGAAAACGCCGTCGGCTTGCGAAGGACGGAGTTCGCGGGTCTCGCGAGTGAGGGAGTCGTGGAGGCGGATGGGCATGAGCCGGGTAAACGGTTAATTGGCGCTAATCCGGGCGGGGCTTCCATCCCTTTTTTGAAGATTAGCGTGAATTGGCGGAGTTTCGCGTGCTAGATTGTGGCGAACGAGCAGACCATGGCCGATCCCAACCAACTTGATTTGACCCACCGTCCGCGCCGGCTGCGGCGCAGCGCCGGCTTGCGCGCGTTGGTGGAGGAAACGGTGCTGCGGCCGCAGGATTTTATCGCGCCTCTCTTCGTGATCGACGGGAAGGGCGCGCCGGAGCGCATCGCATCGATGCCGGGCGTGGTGCGGTTCAACGCGGCCGATCTCGTGAAGGAGTGTCGGTCGCTGGCGAAGCTGGGCGTGCCGGCGGTGGCGCTGTTTCCGAAGCTGGACGCGAAATTCAAAGACGAGGAAGGGAGCGCGGCGCTGTATGAGGATGCGTTGATTTTACGGGCGGTGCGGGCGGTGAAGAAGGCGTTGCCGGAGTTGACGGTGATCGCGGACATCGCGCTCGATCCCTACACGACGCACGGGCACGACGGGGTCTTGACGGACGACGGGCGCGACGTGGCGAACGACCGGACGGTGGCGATTTTGACGAAGATGGCGGTGCTCCACGCGCGGGCGGGCGTCGATCTGGTCGCGCCGAGCGACATGATGGACGGGCGGGTGGGCGCGATCCGCCGGACGCTGGACGCGGCGGGTTTTTCGCAGACGGGCATCATGGCCTATTCGGTGAAATTCGCGTCGGCATACTACGGGCCGTTTCGCGACGCGGTGGGGAGCGCACGGGGGGCAGGCGCGAAGTCGCTCGACAAGGCGACGTATCAGTTGAACCCGGCGAACCGGCGCGAGGCGGTGGTC
>JBDNFZ010000414.1:0-8421 GCA_041689555.1 Opitutaceae bacterium
CGTCACCGTTGAGACAGCCTTCCCACCAGCGCCGCGCCGCCGCGTGCCGTTCATCCGCCGCGTTGTGGGCATAGATGAGCAGATTGAGATCGGGATGATCACCGGGCGTATTTTTTCACGACCCCCGCGTCCTCCAACTCGTCGGCGAGCTCGTTCAATTTGTCCGTGTCGATGCCCGGCCGGAAAGCGAGCCGCAGCGGCTTCACCGCATAGGCCGCGCGCTTCGCCGGCCTCTTTGCTCCTCCCAGCCCCCGACGCAGTGCCTCGTTGACCACGGTTTTGAACGCCCGGTCGCTCCGCGCGAACTCCGCGTGCAACTTTGCCGAGACATCCGGATCCGGCGTAAGGGTCGTGCGCCCTGCGGCATCGAAGCATCGACTCAATCGGCGTCAGGATGCCGGCGCCGCTCACCCGCCTGCCCGGTGCATCTGCCGGTTGGCGGTGATTCCGCCTGCATCTGTAGGCAGCTCGCCTGCGAACGCTCAACGACCGGAGCGCTCGCAAGCGAGCTGCCTACCGCCAACCGGCAGATGCTCACCCGCCCGCCAGCACCGCCCGAAATCCCGCCTCGGTCAAAATCCGCGCCACCGTCTCGCGTTGATCGCTTTGGATCTCGATCACGCCGTCTTTCACCGTCCCGCCGCAGCCGCAGGCTCCGCGCATTTTTTTGCAGAGCGCTCTTTTTCCGCCAAACCGTCGGCCCCGGGCTTCCCGCGCGAGCGCCCGTCTCGCGCTTGTGATCGGTCCGGCCGTCGCCGCCTCGCCGAATGCGTCCTGCGGAGGTGCGTGGAATGCACGGGGCTGGGAAGCGCGGGGCACTGGAAAAAGCGGGTTTATCTAAAGCCTGTCATGCACGTTGAAGGTTGAGGGCACGGAGCCTGAGACCGGCGAAGGCGAGCCGATGGAAACCGGCGAGGGCGGAAGCGAGGCGTTCATGTCGCAACTCGCCACCCTGTTGATCGCTATGTTTCCAAAGCGCAGGACAGGCTCCGGGGAACGACGATGGATTCATTGCAGCCCTACACCGGGACATAAAATAATTCGTTAATCCCGTTCCCTTTAAATTTGACCTCACCCCGCTTCGCACGACATCGCCACCTTACCCCGAAGCCATGAACCACCGCTTCACTCCCGCGGCAGTTGCGCTGTGCGTAGCTGCCTCCCTCCATGCCCAATCGCTCCCCTCTCCGTCGGGATCCGCCTCTTCCGCGCCTCCGGCCACGAAGAATGAAGCCGTCGTCCTCTCCCCGTTCGAGGTAAACTCCGGTGACGACAAGGGCTACGCCGCTTCCTCCGCGATGGCCGGCACCCGCACCAATGAGAAACTCGCCAACCTCCCTAATTCCATCTCCGTCTTCACCGCCGATCTGCTGAGCGATCTCGCGATCAATGATTTCTTCGGCGCGGTGGATTTCGCTGTCGGCGCCGAGAATATCTTCAACGATCAAGGCACCGTCGGTGCTCCGGTCGGCACGCGTTCGGGCAACCAGATTAGCTTCCGGGGAATTCCTTCCATTCGCCAGCTGCGCGACGGCTTCCCCTGGTTCCTCCCCGCCGATACCTACAACACCGAGCGCATCGAGTTCGCGCGCGGCCCGGGTGGCCTCGCCTACGGCGACGTCGACCCCACGGGCATCATCAACGTTTCCACCAAGCGCGCCGCCTTTCGCCGCAAAGCGAGCGCGACGGTGCGCATGGATTCTTTCGGCACGCAGCGCTACTCCGTAGATATCAACCAGCCGCTCGCCCCGCTCCTTGCGCTCCGCTTCAACGCGCTGAACTCAGAGGTCGAGCAGTTCCGCCAGCGCGGGAGCAAGGACTACCGGGGCTTCGCGGGCGCGCTGCGCTGGGATCCGTTCAAAGACCGGCGCACGCGCCTTGATTTGAACTACGAGGGCGGCCATCAGCGCAGCAATCAGGGCGTGCTCCACCTCAACGACGCCATCAAGGCCTACGTCCGCGGCACCGGCACCAATGCCGCCGACGCCGACCCGAACAATCCCGGCGTGCAGGTCAACGGCATCGGCATGCGCCGTATCGCCGCGCCGGGCAACACCCGCGTTTTTTTCGATATCGGCGGCACGCTCCATGACATGCAGTCGACCGCGACGACCACGTTTCGCGCTTCAACTCTGCTCACGGGCGCGACCGTCGCCACCGGCGCCGATCCGCAAAATCCCCTGCGCTACCCGCTCACCACGATTCCCTACGGCGTCTATCCCGACGGCGAGGACTGGTCCGGCCCCGACAACCGGCACGACACCGGCTTCCACGCCTACAATATCGAACTCTCGCATCAACTCGGCGACCATCTGCGCCTCCTCATCGCGCACAACGGCCAGGTCGACGACACCACGCGTCTCCAGACCTACTCCTCCGCCGGCGCGCTGGGTATGAACGCCCGCGCGGTGTTCATCGACGTGAATCGCGTGCTCCCCAATCCGAATGTCCCCGGCGCCACGATTCCCAATCCGCGCTTCGAGCAGCTCTTCCTCGCCTACGCGCCCACCTATACGACCGACGGCAACAAATCCACCGGCTGGCGCACCTCCGCCGTTTACGACACCCGGCTCCCGTTCTGGAACTCCACCTTTCGCGCCATCGCCGGCGCGAACTACCGCCACGAGCAAAACTACCAGGACACCTACTCATTTGCGCTCACCCAAGAGGAGATCGCGCGCCGCGGCCTCACCGGCGCCGCCTCCTCCTATGCCAACAATGTCGTCAACCCCATCCGTTACATGGCCGACGGAAATAGCGATGATGCGCTTCGATTGAAAATACAGCCCGGTGTCACCGGCTTCTTCCGCAGCGGCACCGGACAGACGCGCTTCGACCAGACACTCGGCTCCGGCAACCTCACCACGCTCGCCTCGTTCTTCAGCGGCCGCCTCCACACCAGTGCCGGCATCAGCCGCGATTACTTTCGTCAAAATCGCAGCCGCGCCCCCATCATCGTGCCCGTGATTGGCGGCACCCGAATGGTGGATCTCAACAACCAGCCCATTCTCGATGCCAAGGGCTACAACATCCCCTATGAATCCTTCAACCGCGCCTACACCACCAACCAGTCCTATGGCGGCGTCCTCCGCGTGCTCCCGTGGCTCGGGCTCGGCGCCGGCTACTTCGAGTCGGCGCTGTTCACCGACAGCGTGAGCTTCGAACTCACCGGTCGTCCGCGCCTCCCGCGCACCGGCGAGGGCCACGACTTCAGCCTGCGTTTCAACCTGCTCGACGACCGCATCAGCGCCACCGTCACGCGCTTCAAGACCACCTCCGAAAACAACGCCCTCGGTATCAGCGGCGGTGTGACTGGCTCGCAAACCGAACTCAATAACCTGCTGCCCGCCAACCAGCAGCTTCTCGGCACCGGCGACTACCGCGACCAGCAGACCGAGGGCTGGGAGTTCGAATCGCAGATCAACCTTACGCGCCAGTGGACCGTGCGCGCCACCTACTCGATGAACAACGTGCAATTCAGCCGCTTCTTCCCGCTTGTGCGCCCCTATCTCGCGGCTGCCCGCGCGGCCGCCAAGGCGCAGGGCCTCGACCCTGACGACGCCACGCAAATCACGCAGCAACTCATCGACGACACCGAAGGCGCCGTGCGCTCAGTGCGCCGCGAGACCGCCAGTATTACCACGCGCTACACCTTCACCGCAGGCCGCTTCAAGGGCTTCGCCATCGGCACGTCCGCTCGCTACGCGCTGGGTAAGCCCCGCGCCGCGCTGTCCTCGGGCGGAGTCGTCGTGCTCCCCGCGACGAGGACAAGCAGCTACACTCTTGTGAACCCCTTCGCCTCCTACCGCCACAAATTCGGCCGCTACAACACCACGCTCCAGCTCAACGTTAACAACGTGCTTGGCCTCAACTCCGATCAGGGCAACAGCTACACTTGGCCCCGTAAAACCGAGCCCCGTCAATACGTGACGACCTTCACCGTCGAATTTTAAATTCCTCGCCCCAGCTCCCCTCGCCGGCGTCCACGCTCCGCCGCTTCGCCGCCGATCTGTTGAAAAGCTGCGTCTGATACCAACCTCCCGAGTGTTTCGGACTTTAGTTTGGGTAAGTTGGGGACGCGGCGCCCTCGCCGCGTTTCCAGCCTGAATCCACCCTGCACCCTATGTCCGTTTCTCACGAGACTTTGGTATTGAACTCACCCTCCCGCCAGCACCGCCCGGAATCCCGCCTCGCCCAAAATCCGCGCCACCGTCTCGCGCTGGTCGCCTTGGATCTCGATCACGCCGTCCTTCACCGTCCCGCCGCAGCCGCAGGCTCCGCGCATTTTTTTGCAGAGCTGTTCCTTCTCCGGCAGCCCGATGCCGACAAAGCCGCCGACTGTCGTCGCCGTCTTCCCACCACGTCCGCCCGTCTCGCGCCGCACTTCCACCCGCCCGCGATTCTTTTCCGGCGCCGTCTTCGCACCCTCGCCCGGTTTCGCCCCGCCCGCTTTCTGCGCCGCGACGGCGGCCGCTTGATCTAGCACCGCCTTCGACGCCACAGGCAGCCCGGACCCGCTCAGCGCTCCGAAAGGATTCTGGCCAAACGCCCCACCGCCATCGGTATAAATTTTTTCGCCGCGCGCCATCGCTCAGGCTCCCGCGCTCTTCCCGGTTCGCCCGCCGCCACATACCCCGACCGGAATATCCGTCTCCCCGCCCAAAAACATCAGCGCCTTGGCGTAGCTGCGCTGGGCCAGAAAATGCACCAACTGAGGGTGCAGCACCAGCCGGCCCTGTTCCAGAAAGCCGTCCAGCCGCGCCATTTCCTCGGCGACGCCCTGACCTTCGCCCGCCTTGATCGCGGCCAACAGCGCCGTCAACGCGGCTTTGATTTGGGTTTCCATGGAATTCTGGTCTTTGATTGGCGGTGCTTTGTGCCGATGGCGAGAAATCGCCAAGTTAACGGCTTTCCTTATCCGTCAGCTACGCACCTTAAGCCCGATTGCAATCCCCGACCCGGCCTCCCCCGGGCTTGTCTCCGTCCCGCCACCCATGCTTAAATCCCGACCAAACCTCTCTTCGGCCCGTTCCTCTTCGCAGGCTTAAATGCCCTCCGTCGGCTTCGGGCCGACTCTCCCGCCCACACTCTTCCGTCCTTTCTCCCTCATTCCATGAATTCCCTGAACGTCCCGACCCACACCAACGCGGCCGTGATCGAACCTCTCTACCAAGCCTGGCTCGACAACCCCGACTCCGTCGACCCGACCTGGCGCGCCTTCTTCCAAGGCTTCGCCCTCGGCAACACCAACGGCACCCTCGCTTCCGCCCTCGCCGATACCTCCTCCGCCGCCACCGGCGTCGCCATCGTGGACAGCCTCAAGCAGGTCAGCGTCCACTACCTCATCAACGCCTACCGTGCGCTCGGCCACCTCCAGTCGCACCTCGACCCGCTCAGTGATGCGCCCGCGCCCGTCGCCAAACTTTCCCTCGAACAATTCAGCCTCTCCCCCGCCGACCTCGAAACGTCCTTCGACACCGGCACCTACCTCGCCGGCGGCCAGATGAAGCTCCGCGCCATCGTCGCCACCCTCCGACAGACCTACTGCGGCCACGTCGGTGTCGAATACGCCCACATCCAGGATACCGATTGCCGCCACTGGCTCCGCGACCGCATCGAGTCCACCCGCCTCCAGCCGAGTTTCAACAAGGCCCAAAAAGTCCGCATCCTCCGCCGCGTCCATAAGGCCGAGCTCTTCGAGAAATTCCTCCACACGAAATACGTCGGCCAAAAGCGCTTCTCCCTCGAAGGCGGCGAAACCGTCATTGCCGCGCTCGACGCCGTCATCGACCACAGCCCCGACGTCGGCGTCGAGGAGATCGTCATGGGCATGGCCCACCGCGGCCGCCTCAACGTCCTCACCTCCATCATGCGGAAATCGTTCGACCAGCTCTTCGAGCAGTTCTCGGAAAATTACCTGCCCGATACCGTCGCCGGCGACGGCGACGTGAAATACCACCTCGGCTACGAGTCCATTCTCACCACCACTTCCGGTGCGAAGGTCGAGGTCCGCCTCGCCGCCAACCCTTCCCACCTCGAGATCGTCAATCCCGTCGTCGAGGGCAAGGCCCGCGCCCGCCAGCGTATCCGCGGCGACACCGAGACACGCACCAAGGTTCTCCCGCTCCTCATCCACGGCGATGCCGCCGTCGCCGGCCAGGGCGTCGTCGCCGAGACGCTCAACTTCTCCCAACTCCCCGGTTACCGCACCGGCGGCACGCTCCATTTCGTCATCAACAACCAGATCGGTTTCACCACCGATCCCGGCGACGCGCGCTCCACCCGCTACTGCACCGATGTCGCCAAGATGATCGAGGCGCCCATTTTCCATGTGAACGGCGACGACCCCGAAGCCGTCTGCATGGTCGCCCAGCTCGCCTTGGAATTCCGCGTGAAATTCCACCGCGACGTGTTCATCGACATGTATTGCTTCCGCCGCCACGGCCATAACGAGACCGACGAGCCCGCCTTCACCCAGCCCACGCTCTACAGGAAAATCGCCGCGCACGCCCTCGTCTCCGCGCTCTACACCGCGCAGCTCGTCGCCGCCCAGACCATCACCGCCGCCGAAGGCGAGGCCATCACCGCCGAGTATTCCGCCGCCCTCGAAGAAAATCTTTCCAAGGCCAAACAGCGCGAAGCGGAAAAAATCGCCAAGCGCGCCAAGGCCAAGCCCGGCGACGCCTTCAAAGGCTCCACCGCCGTCTTCCAGCCCGATTACCACCACACGCCCGTCGCCACCGGCGTCTCGCGCGAGGTGATAGGCAACGTCGTCAAGGGCCTCACCACCGTCCCCGCCGACTTCAAACTCAACCCCAAGATCAAACGCTTCCTCGATGCGCGCGTCGCCGCGCACAAAGACGGCGGCACGATCGACTGGGGCTTCGGCGAAGCGCTCGCCTTCGGCACGCTCCTCGCCGAGGGCGTTCCGATCCGCCTCAGCGGCCAGGACTGCGAACGCGGCACGTTCACCCACCGCCACGCCGTCCTCAACGACGCCGAGACCGGCGGGAAATACACGCCCCTCAAAAACATCCCCGGCGCCGCCGGCAAGTTCTGCGTCTACAACTCCCTCCTCTCCGAAGTCGCCGTTCTCGGTTTCGACTACGGCTACTCTCTCGACTACCCCGAGATGCTCTGCATCTGGGAGGCCCAGTTCGGCGACTTCGCCAACGGCGCGCAGGTCATGATCGACCAGTTCATCACCGCCGGTGAATCGAAGTGGCAGCGCAACAGCGGCATCGTCCTCCTCCTCCCGCACGGCTACGAAGGCCAAGGCCCCGAGCACTCCTCCGCCCGCCTCGAGCGCTTCCTCCAATCGTGCGCCGAGGACAACATCCAGGTCGCCAACATCACCACGCCCGCCAACTTCTTCCACGCGCTCCGCCGCCAGATGAAGCGCGACTTCCGCAAGCCCCTCGTCGTGATGTCGCCGAAATCCCTCCTCCGCCATCCCGCCGCCGTCTCGAAAATCGAAGACTTCGCCACCGGCGGCTTCCAAGAAATCATCGACGATCCGACCGCGCCAAAGAAAACCGAGCGCGTCATTCTTTGCTCGGGCAAAGTTTACTACGACCTCGTCGATTACCGCACGAAGAACAACATCACCGACACTGCGATTGTCCGCGTCGAGCAGCTCTATCCACTGCACAAAAACGCCCTCGCCAAACTCTCCGACACCTACGGCCACGGCACCCGTCTGATCTGGGCGCAGGAGGAGTCTCAGAACATGGGCGCTTGGTCCTACATCGCACCGCAGCTCGAAGTGATCTTCGGCCGCAAGGCCGCCTACGCCGGCCGCGACGCCTCCGCCTCCCCCGCCGTCGGCAACCTCGCCCTCCACCGCCTCGAACTCACCGCTTTCCTCAACGACGCGTTCACGCTCTGATCGGCGCTTACTGTTCTTACATCGCTTAATCTTCTTACTCTTCTTTCAAAATGCTCCTCTCCGTCATCATCCCGCCCATGGGCGAATCCATCAGCTCCGGCGTTCTCGCCAAATGGCACGTCAAAGACGGCGACTTCGTCAAAAAGGACCAGCCCCTCTTCGAGCTCGAGACCGACAAGATCACCTCCGAAGGCACCGCCGAATCCGCCGGCAAGATCACCCTCAAAGTTGCCGCCGGCACCGAGGTTAAAATCGGCGAACTCGTCGCCACGATCAATCCAGACGTCGGCAGCCAGAAATCAGAGTCCAGCCCCAAACCGGTCTCCTCCGCCCCGACCCCTGACCTCCGACCTCTGACCTCTTCCGAGTCGCCCGCCGTCCGCCGCCTCGCCGAAGAGACCGGCGTCAATCCGGCCGCAGTCGCCGGCACCGGCAAAGCCGGCCGCGTCACCAAAGGCGACATGCTCGCCGCCGGCGTAGGCAGCTCGCTCGCGAGCGCTCCGGCTCCCGCCGTGCCCGCCACTCCGCAAGCC
>JBDNFZ010000415.1:0-3453 GCA_041689555.1 Opitutaceae bacterium
CGGCGATATGCGCAGCTACAACTTCGTCGTCTTGCTCACGCCCGATTTCGACGACTGGCAGGTCCGCATCCGCGCCATGGATTTCGACCAACAGAGTTTCAACGGCCGGAAAAATTTTTATCTCCCGCAGTTTTTCAAGGAAAACTCCGAGCTCGCCCTCTTCTGCGCCAAACACCTCCGCCACGAGACGGCCAACCAATACCAACGCGAGGAACAGACGCTGCTCATCCAACGCGCCGGCCTCGCCTCCGAGCGCCTGAGCCTGCTCCTGCACAACATGGCGGCCGACCCGATCGCCCCGGTCGAGAAAGTCCACGAACTCCGCGTCGCCCTCGCCGAGCACTACGGCCGGGATGCATACTTGCGCTGCGAATCCATGGGCGCCCTGATCCGCGAAAATCTCGAGTCCATCCGTCGCAACGTCGGCCGTCCCATCGTCCCCGAACTCGTGCCGGAATGAAACTCCGGCTGCCGCACCGATCCCGCCCATGAGCCTCTCCCACCGCGCGCCCGCCGAAGCTGCCGCGCTTGATGCCGCCGATCCCCTCGCGCGCTTTCGGGAAGAGTTTCATCTTCCGCCCGGGCAGATCTACCTCGACGGCAACTCGCTCGGGTTGCTCTCGCGTCGCGCCGAGGCCACCCTCCTCCGCACTGTCGAGCAATGGCGCACCCTCGGGATCGGCGGATGGACCGAAGCCCAGCCCCCGTGGCTCACGCTGGCCGAGACCGCCGCCGCGCAACTCGCCCCACTGGTCGGGTCCGCGCCCGATGAAATCTGCATCACGGGGCAGACCACCGCCAACCTCCACCAACTCCTCGCGACTCTCTACGACCCCGCGCATCCGACGGCGCGCGCCATCGTGGGCGATCAGGTGAACTTCGCCTCCGATACCTACGCGCTCCGCTCCCACCTTCGCCTCCGCGGGGTCGACCCCGCCCGCGAACTCCGCCTCGTGCCGTCGCCCGACGGACGCACCCTCCGCACCGAGGACATCGCCGCCGCGCTCGCCGCGCCCGGCGTGCAACTCGCCGTGCTCCCCGCCGTAGTCTTCACCAGCGGACAACTTCTCGACCTCGCGGTCATCACCCGCGCGGCCCGCGCTCGCAGCGTGCTCATCGGCTGGGACTTGTCGCACAGCATCGGCGCCGTGCCCCACGCGCTCGACCGCGACGACGCGGACTTCGCCTTTTGGTGCCACTACAAATGGCTCAACGCCGGTCCCGGCGCCGTCGGCGGGCTCTACCTGAACCGCCGCCATTTTCACCGCACGCCCGGACTGGCCGGATGGTGGGGCGTGCGCGCCGACCGCCGGTTCGCGATGGCCGGCGAACACGAGCCCGCCCCCGGTGCCGCCGCCCTGCACATCGGCACGCCGCCCATTCTGGCGCTGGCACCCCTGCTCGGCTCGCTCGAACTCATCGCCGAGGCCGGCGGCATTTCTGCCCTCCGCGCGAAATCTCTCGCGCTGACGGATTTCCTGCTCACGCACATCGACGCCGAGCTCGTCCCGCTCGGTTTTGCCGTCGTCACACCTCGCGCTGCACCGGAACGCGGCGGCCACATCGCGCTCGCGCACCCCGAGGCGTGGCGGATTTGCCAAGCCCTTAAAGCAGTCGGCGTCGTGCCCGACTTCCGCGCGCCCGATATGATCCGGATCGCGCCCTCGCCGTTCACCACGAGCTTCGCGGAATGCGCCGAGGCCGTAAATCGCATCGCCCTCGTCACGCTTCGCCGCGACTTCGCGACTTACCCCGCCGCGCCCGGCCTGGTCCCCTGAAAACATCAATTCCTTCCGCCATGCCCCTCATCGACATCACCCACCCGCTCTCCCGCGCCACCGCCCAGTGGCCGGGCGACACCCCATTCAATTTTGAGTTCGTTCAACGGATGCGCGACGGCGCGTCCTGCAACGTCGGCCGGTTCACCAGCGGCATCCATAGCGGCACCCACATGGACGCGCCGCTCCATTACAACGACTCCGGCGCGCCCATCGACCGCGTCGACCTCGATATCCTGATCGGCCCGGCGCGCGTCTTCCTCGCCCAAGACCGGGCGCTCCTCACGCGCGAGATTTTCGCCGGGCTCGACGGCCGCGCCACGCCGCGCGTGCTCGTGCGCACAAACCACTGCGACGACAAAACCCGGTTCCCCGCCCGCATCCCCACGCTCGCGCCCGATGTGCCCGCCTGGCTCGGGGCGCAAGGCGTGCGGCTGATCGGCCTCGACCTGCCCTCGGTGGACCAGACCGACGACCCCACGATGCAGATTCACCGCCGACTCGAGGCCGCCGATATTTTGATTCTCGAAAATCTCGACCTGCGCGCCGCCGAGCCCGGCGTCTACGAGTTGATCGCCCTGCCGCTCAAGATCGCCGGCGCCGAAGGCTCGCCGATCCGCGCCGTGCTGCGGCGGCCGTAATCGCCGCGTTCATGCCGGGCCGCGATCGGCCACCCTCCCGAAACCTCCTCCGAATGCCCGCCGGCAAGAGCCGACTCCCCTTCGCTCTTCACCACGCCTGCACGCAACGTATCGCGATCCACACACACGATCCCACGCACATCGTCAACGTCGCCCAGCCAACCTTACGGCGGCGCACCGAGCGCCCGCTTACTTCCCGGATTCGGTGGCCGTCGCGTCCTTCGGTAAATCGCCCGTCAGCGTGATCGTGACTTCGGCCTTGCGCGCGAAGAGCCCGCGCCTGCCGAAACCCGAAAATATTTCCCCCCACCCGGGGCCGGACCGGTCAGGAGGCGTTGCACCTCGTCGAGCAAGAGGCCTTCGACCTCGGTGCCATCAATCATCGTGATTAGGTCTCCAACCCGCAGACCGTTTTTTGCCAACTGCGGTGCGACCCAGATGATCTCAAAACCTTTCAGCCGATTCGATTTATGGTCGAACGTCAGGCGGCAGTCGAAATACCCGCCCGTCACCTTGACCGGGCTCATCCGCACCACCTCGGCCAGCGATGGCTCCTCCGCAGCACGCATCGGCAGCGCCGCCAAGCCGGTCAGCAACCAAAAGACCCCGGCGAGGCTCATCTTATCGCGCCGGCGCCGCCTACTTCGTGGCCGAGAAATCTGTCGGCGCGAGGAAGACCGATTTGACGCCTTGGGGGACGGTGAGCGAACCACCGGCGGCTTTTTCCGAAGCGGCGCGGACCGCGACCCAAACGGGATCCAGGCGAAAGGCGGCGAACGAGACGGCGGCAGCCGCGCGGACCTTGTGGGCGAGGAAGTAGATGAGAGTTTTGCCGGCACCTTTGTCGGCGTCGATCGGGTGGTAGTAGCTGAGATTGGTCATGCCGTGTTTGTCGAAAAGCGCGATGGTGTGGTCGCGGAAGCGGGCGTCGATATCGGCGACCTTACCCTCGGGCGTCGTGTAGGTGCGCATCTCGATGACGCGCGGCGGACCGTCGTAAGCGGCGACCTTCGGGCTGAAAGCCGCCAGATTGA
>JBDNFZ010000416.1:0-1654 GCA_041689555.1 Opitutaceae bacterium
AGGGCCCGCGCGTGAACGAACTTCGCCGCCGTAGACTTTCCTCTGCGAGTTAACTCGGTGAGTTGCTCACGTTCTTGCTGCGTCAAGGTAACTTTGTATCGATTGGCCATACCTCAGTAAATTCTGGGGCATGCCTCGATTCAATCCGAATTATTACGTGTTACACAATAGTAGGTGAGACGGCCGTCGGCGCGGAAATCGGGCGCGGTTTTATTCGACGGTGCGATGGTGAAGGAGCCGGTCACGCCGTCGTAGGGGGCGAGGGCTTGGCCGTTGCCGTAGGTGGCGGCGTTCGGGCCGGCGGTGAAGGAGACGCGGTAGTTCCACCGGCCCGCTTTGTCGGGTGAGAGGTGAGCGCGCCACGCGGTGCCGGCGGTGGCGGAGGTCTCGGCGGCGTTGCCATCGGCGGCGAAATACCCGGGCACCACGTAGGACGGCTGGCCGGACTCGTGGGTGAAGGTGACATCGAAGCGATAACCGGTGAACGGATTCGGAGCGGTGTCGGTCTCGGCGGCGAAGGGGCCGGCGAGGTCCAGCGTGACCTTGTGCCACTGGCGGAGTTCGCCGGCGATCTTCACGGTGGCGTTGCCGGGAGTTTGGCGGGGGACGGGGCGGAACAATTTCTCGCGCTGGGCTTGGGCGAGAGCGAGCTGCGACTGACCGTGGCCGTCGTTGCCGGGAACGGTGGGATAAAAAACGACCTTGGACCAACGCCCGCGGCTCCAGGCTTTGCCGTCCTTCGAGCCGGGGCGCACGCGCACTTCGAGCAGCGTGCCCTCGCTGACCTCGATGGCGTGCCACGTTTGGTTGAAGCGCTCACCTTCCTCGAGCGGGAGGTTGGAGAGCGGGCATTCGAAGCGCCCGAGAAGTTTGTCGGCCAGATAGACCTCGTAAGTCGAGGAGCCGGCATTCTCACCGACCGTATGCAGGCTGATGTGGTAGGCTCCGTTGCGAGCGGGGGCGGTGAACTTGACCGAGGCCTCTTTGCGCGCGTCGGGGTCGATGGCGGCCCACTTGCCCTGGTCGAGATAGAAACCGGTGCCCTCGAGCTTGAGCGAGGCGGCGGTGACCGAGCCGGACGTGGGCGGGGCTTCAGCGGCGCGGGCGGAGACAAACGCAACGGTCAGCGTGGCGGCGAGACGGAGGAGTGGGAACAGTTTCATGTGGGGGGGGGGAAATCAGGGGCGGTGGAGGCGGGCGACGAGATCGGCGAGAGCGGTATCGGAGCCGACGTTGCCGGGGAAGACGACGTAACCGAGACCGGGGAATTTGGCTTCGGCGCCGAGTTGCCAAACGGGGACGCCGGGAAGCGCCTGACCGAGGACGAGCGCGCGGCGGACGCCGAGGCCGCGCGTGGCGGTATCGCTGGAGGTGATGCCGCCCTTGGCGATGAGGTAACGCGGGGCGACGGTGAGATTTTGGACGATAAAAATCAGGGCGTCGGAAACGCAGCGGCCGATCGCGAGGCTGGCGGCGGGGTCGGGTGAGGTGATGAGCTGACGGCTCGTGAAGACGACGGTGTCGCGGCCGGCGGCGAGCGCGGTGTTGAGTCGGGAGAGGGCGGCGGCGAGGGCGGGAGCGCGGCGGGTGTCGTCGAGGAGATCGGCGACGTTGAGCTCGAGGGCGACAAGGCTGGGGGTGCCGAGGAGCGCGG
>JBDNFZ010000417.1:0-1516 GCA_041689555.1 Opitutaceae bacterium
CCGCTGACGCGGTATGCGCCGGGATTTCTGATCCGCCACCTATATCACGATCGCGAGGAATTCACGGTGGTGGGCGAGGTGAAGGCGCGGGTGTGAGGCGTTAATTCTCATAATCTTTCAACTAGTCATTCGGGAGCGGGGCGGCGTTGATGGTGGGGCGATGAAATTCACTTCTTGGCGGGCGTTGGGAATCTTGATGACGGCGCTGCCGTTGGCGGCGTGGGCGGCGAATCCGGCGCTCGCGGGCCGTTGGCGGCTCGACACCAAGCGCAGTTCGGCGCTCGACGGCTGGACCGCCTGGGATCTCGTCGTCGCGCTCGACGGCACGCGGGTGGACCTGCGCTACGACATGCAGTGGCGCAGCACCAAGCTCACCGCGACGAACACCGCGGACACGGCGCGGCCGACCAACGTAAAGGATTTTTTCCGCGTCGAGCAGCGGCACATGGCGCTCTACCCGGTGCGCGGCGCCGAGACGCCGGTGAAGGCGGAGTGGCTCGACGGGGAACGCACGTTGCGCGTCGAGGCCGTCGTGCCGGTTGAGACCTCGCAGGCGACGGTGCCGATGCGGATTTACCAGGAGTTGCGGCTGATCGAGGGCGACCGCGAGCTGGTCGTGGTCGAGTTGCACAGCACGCGGAGCAAGCCGCTCGTCTATCGTTTCACCAAGGTCACCGGGGAGAAATAATTTATGCGTCGCCTCATCATCGTTCTGGTTGGCGTTGTTTTCATCGCGGCGGGCCTGCGGGCGGCCGAGACCGCTCCGGCCAAAGTCCCGGCACCGCGCTCGGCGTGGGTCATGCACTTCGACGGCGACTGGCGCGTGGCCGGCGGCCTGCCCGAAAAAATCCTGCTGGTCAGCCTGCAAGGTCTCGCGAACCGCGGCGCGGCGCAGCTCTACGTGGTGCATCCGAAGGATTTCCAGTGGGAAATCACGGAGCCGTTGTTTGAGTTTTACCAGCGCAAGCACGGCGTGGTCTTCACCGAGGTGAAGACGGCGGAGGCAGCGCTCACGTTGTTCGCGAAGCACGCCAAGGGTTATGTGATCTGGGAACCGGCGGTGCCGGCCACGATGAATGTGGCGTTCACGATCGCGGGCTTGGACGACGCGGTGGTCGTCACGGCGGATCAGGTCGCCCAAGTCGAGCGTCACGGCCTCAAGAAGATCGACGACCTGCGCGGGCGCTACACGGGGCAGACGGACGCGCAGATTTATCGCGACGCCGTCACGCGCTATTGGGCGCGATGCGCGCGCGATGCGATCATGCTGATGGGCGGCCACGCCGGCGCGGTGCGGATGCCCGCGATGGCCGACTGGGGTATACGGCAAAAGATGTTTTTCCACGATCTCTCCGCGAATCCGAAGCACCCCGAAGAGGTTGCGCTCGGCAAGGAACTCTTCGCGCAGCTCGACCCGCTCGGCACGGTCTTCGGCTGGCACTCCTACGCCAAGGACACCGAGGAGCAGCACACGACCCTGCTCTCGACCTTCGGCCTCCGCATGGAGGGCCTGCAC
>JBDNFZ010000418.1:0-1602 GCA_041689555.1 Opitutaceae bacterium
CGACCAAGATACCGGTTAAACGATTCTCGCCGGTATGGGAGAGTTGCATCTCGAGATCATCATTGATCGGATGAAGCGGGAGTTCAAAGTTGAGGCAACCTCAGGCAAACCGCAGATAGCCTATCGCGAGACGATCGGCAAGTCGGCGAACGGTGAAGGTAAATTTATTCGTCAATCCGGCGGCAAAGGCCAATATGGTCATGTCGTCATCAAGCTCGAGCCCAACGCGAAAGGTAAAGGCGTAGAGATTCTCAATGAAACCGTTGGCGGTTCGATCCCTAAAGAATTTATCAAGCCAGCAACCGAGGGTATCCGCGAAGGCACGAACAATGGGGTAGTCGCTGGATTTCCTGTTGTAGATGTTATCGTTAGAATCATCGATGGCTCGTTTCATGAAGTCGATTCTTCTGAGCTCGCTTTTAAAATGGCTGGGATCTTTGCGTTTAAAGAGGCTATGAAACAAGCGATGCCTTTACTCTTGGAGCCGATCATGGCCGTTGAGGTGACGACTCCGGAAGAGTATCAAGGTGATCTGATGGGGGATATCAATCGCCGTCGGGGTCAGATCCAAGGGATGGAGAACAAGACGGGTGCTTGTATTATTACTGCCCACGTTCCCCTTGAGTTGCTCTTTGGTTATGTGACGGATATCCGGTCTCTTTCCAAGGGCCGTGCCAGTGCCGGTATCACGCCTTCGCACTTCGAGCAGGTGCCGAATTCTCTTCTCGCCAAGATTGTCGAGACCAACGCCAAGGGGCCCGCCCGCAGTTAACCCATCGTTCTTTTTTTTGCCATGAAAGGCCAACGCATCCGCATTAAACTCCAAGGCTTCGACTATCGCGTCATCGATCAGTCGGCGCAGGACATCGTCGAGACCGCAAAGCGCTCGGGAGCCCGCGTATCTGGACCGATTCCCTTACCCACTCGGATCGAGAAGCTCTCGGTGAATCGCTCGCCGCACGTCGATAAGAAGTCGATGGAGCAATTCGAGACCCGAACCCACAAGCGCCTGATTGATATTATCGAGCCAACGGCCCAGACGGTCGACGAGCTCAAGAAGCTTAATCTTCCATCCGGCGTGGATATTACCATCAACGTCTAATACCCAGACAAAACTACTCTACAGTCAGCAGTTGCCTATGTGCCCGACCGGCACCGCTGGGTCCCTCGCTTAAGTAGGTCCGTATAAACGGAAAATTTTCCACCTACCACTTAGCCCATGATCTCCTCACTCCTAGGTAAAAAACTCGGGATGACGCAAATCTACGACGCTCAAAACGTCCTGGTTCCCGTCACCGTTGTTGAGGCCGGACCTTGTCCAGTGGTCCAGGTCAAAACCGTTGAGAAAGACGGTTACAACGCAGTACAAATTGGCTTCTCCTCCAAGAAGCCGAAAAACACGGCGGGTGGCGAACAAGGCCACGCCAAGAAAGCCGGACTTGAAATTGCTCCACGCGTGCTCAGCGAAGTTCGTTCGGCCTCCGCACCCACACTTAAAGTTGGAGACGTCGTTACGGTCGCAGCCTTCACCGAGGGACAACTCGTCGACGTCAGCGGAATCACCAAGGGCAAAGGTTTCCAAGGTGTCGTGAAGCGTTTCCG
>JBDNFZ010000419.1:0-2079 GCA_041689555.1 Opitutaceae bacterium
AAACTCGCTGCTCCTCGAATTCGCCGGCGGCGTGCGCGTCGAGATTCCCTCGATCAACCTCGTGTTCCGCCACCCGCGCCAATTGCTCGGCGAACCGGTTTACGGGCGCTTCGGGCCGGAGTTCCCCATCCGCTTCGACTTCCTGGATACCATGGGCGGCGGCAATCTGTCATACCAAGTGCATCCGCTTACTGAATACGCCCGCGAGCACTTCGGGCTGCCCTACACGCAGGACGAAAGCTACTACGTGCTCGATGCCCAGCCCGGCGCGGTGGTTTATCTTGGCTGCAAAGACGGCACTCAGCCCGAGGAAATGTTTGCCGAACTGCGCGCCGCCCAACGCGGCGAGAAGCTCTTCGACGCCGAGCGTTTCACCGGCACCTTCCCCGCCAAAAAACACGATCACTACCTCATCCCCGCCGGCACGCTTCACTGCTCAGGCACCAATTCCATGGTGCTGGAAATCAGCGCCACGCCTTACATCTTCACCTTCAAACTCTGGGACTGGGCCCGCCTCGGTCTCGATGGAAAACCTCGCCCGCTGAACATTGATCGCGGCGAAAAAGTGGTGCTCTGGGATCGCGACGAAAGCTACGCCCGCAAACACCTCGTCAACCAGTTCACTCCCATCGCCTCCGGCCCCGGCTGGCGCGAGGAGCGCACCGGATTGCATCCTGCCGAGTTCATTGAGACGCGCCGCCACTGGTTTACCGGCACAGTCCACCACGACACCGGAGGCGAGGCGAACGGCAGCGTCAACGTGCTCAACCTCATCGAGGGCGACGAAGCCGTGGTCGAGAGCCCGACCGGTGCCTTCGCGCCCTTCGTCGTTCATTATGCCGAGACGTTTATCATTCCGGCTGCCGCCGGTGCCTACACCATCCGCCCGACCCAGCACAACCCGTCGCGCGAATTCGCCACCCTCAAAGCCTTCGTGCGCACGCAGCCATGAGCACCGCCATTCAGCCCGGTTTCGACATCTTGCCCACCACCGCACCGCTCGGTTTCCGCTACGGCGCTGGCGTCTTCGGCCCCTCGTGCGAACTGCGCACGCTCGACGCCATCCGCCCGAGCCTGCGCGATCCGCAGTGCAGCGGCCCCGAGATCGTCTACGCCATCGCGATGGATGTCGGTAATGGGGAGTGCCGTGCCGACTTGCTCGCGCGCAACTTGCTCTTCGGTGTGGTTACCTACGCCGCCGGTCGTCTCGGCGAAGAACCCGTGCGCTCACAGGGACACATCCACGCCGTCAGCGCCAGCTGCGGCAGCTCCACTGCCGAGCTCTACGAAATCTGGTCCGGCCGCGCCGTCATCCTCATGCAGGAAACCGCCGAGGATAATCCTGGCCGCTGCTTCGCCGTCACAGCCGGCCCCGGCGAAGTCGTCGTGGTGCCGCCCAGTTGGGCCCACGCCACCATCAGCGCCGATCCGAGCAAGCCGCTCACTTTTGGCGCGTGGTGTGTGCGCGATTTCGGCTTCGACTACCGGGGCGTGCGCGCCCACGGCGGCCTCGCGTGGTTTCCCCGTTTGGTCGGTGACGCGTTAACCTGGGATAAAAACCTGCGCTACCCAATCCATCCCGCGCTCAGGCAAAAGAGCCCCGAGTCCTATCACCAACTCGGCTTACGTCCCGGCGTGCCCATCTGGCAACAGTATTTAGAAAACCCCAATGCTATCATGTGGGTGCCTCGCCCCGAACGCGCCGACGCCCATTGGGCCGGGTTCGTTCCTTAACCTGAGTTTCTTTCGGGGGGCCACGACGCTGACCTCGTGAGCACCGGCCTAGGGTGTGCCGGATCGCATCACAATAGATTTGTCACGGTGGAGGTGCTATCCAGCGTCTCCGGTGGTGGAAATTTAGAGTAGAAATGTCCTCGTCCACTCGGTGCCTTCAAGCCTTGTGAACGCGGAAGAGTTGTTACACTCTTGGCCTTTCACAGAGAGAGGCGGGGGACGGAATCGAACCGACGCATCCAGACCGGGGGGGGCAGGAGGCTTCCTGTTGTTCATAAGCAACAAGTTATACAAGCTGATGCATCCTGAAACGTCCTTGACGGGGCACACTTTAGGGCATAGTCA
>JBDNFZ010000420.1:0-5780 GCA_041689555.1 Opitutaceae bacterium
AGCCGCTTACCGTCGCGGCGTCCCCATCATCGCCCTCCGCACCTCGACCCACGCCTTCAATTTTCCCGCCGGCAGCCCGTGGGCCGACTACTCCTGGAACAACAAAACCACCAACCCCGGCGGCTTCGGCAAACAAGTCCTAGGCGAGACGTGGATCAGCCACTGGGGCAAACACAAGATCGAGGCCACCCGCGGCGTCATCGAGCCATCCTCCGCCAAGGACCCGATCCTTAACAGCGTGGGCGAGCTTTTCGGCCCGACCGATGTCTATGAAGTCGCCCCGCCCGCCGATGCCAAAATCCTCGTTCGCGGCCTTGTGCTGAAAGGCATGCAGCCCGCCGACGCGCCCGCCGATTATCGCAAGAAACTCGCCGGCACGCAGACCGAGCAGCCCGTCAACGCCCCCGCGATGCCCGTCGTCTGGACCCGCCTCCATCGCAACCCCGCCGGCAAGGAAAACAAAATCCTGACCACCACGATGGGCGACGCCATCGATCTGGAAAACGAGAGTCTCCGCCGCCTCCTCGTCAACGGCACCTACTGGGCCGCCGGTCTCTCCGTGCCCGCCAAGGCCGATGTGCGCTATGTCGATCCTTTCGCTCCCCGCTTCTTTGGTTTCCGTAGTTTCCGCACCGGCCTCACACCTGCCGACCATGCCCTCGGCAAAGTCCTCCCCGTCGGCGGCACGCTCCCGCCGCTCCCGCCGAAACCCGCGCCCGCCCCCAAGACCTCCGCGATCACTCCCGCCGCCCCCTCGCCCAGCGCCGCCGTCCCGGCGGCGCTCAACACCCCGCTTGTCCTCGACCCCGGCACGAAAATCGCCCTCGTCGGCAACGCCCTCGGCGACCGCATGCAGCATTACGGCGCGCTCGAGACGCTCATTCACGCGCGGTATCCGAAACACGAACTCGTCTTCCGCAACCTCGCCGTCACCGGCGACGAGGTCGTCACCCGCGCCCGTTCCAAAAATTTCGGCACGCCCGACGAGTGGCTCGCCCGTGTCGGTGCCGACGTCGTCTTCGCCTTCTTCGGCTTCAACGAATCCTTCGCCGGCCCCGAGGGCCTCACCAAATTCAAGACCGACCTCGATACGTTCCTCCGCGACACCCGCGCCAAAACCTACGGCACCCGCGGCGCGCCCCACATCGTCCTCTTCTCCCCCATCGCCAACGAGACCCACCGCGACCCCGACGTCGCCGTCCCCGTCGGCGCCAACAACGCCAACCTCGCCCTCTACGCCCGGGCCATAGCCGAGATCGCCGGCGACCGCGCCGGCGTGCCGTTCATCGATCTCTTCGCCCCTTCGCAAAAACTCTACGCCGAAGCCGCCGCCGCCGGCCGTTCCCTCACGCTCAACGGCATCCACCTCAACGCCGCCGGCGACACCGCGCTCGCCCCGGTCATCTTCCAAACCCTTTTTGGCGCGACCGCCCCCGCCGGCGACCTCGCCCCGCTCCAAGCCGCCGTGAACGCCAAGAACGAGGAGTGGCACGCCCGCTACCGCACCGTCGACGGCTACAACGTCTACGGCGACCGCTCCAA
This sequence comes from Opitutaceae bacterium, assembly GCA_041689555.1. Taxonomy (GTDB): domain Bacteria; phylum Verrucomicrobiota; class Verrucomicrobiia; order Opitutales; family Opitutaceae; genus Tous-C4FEB. The sequence continues at coordinate 1,543 of JBDNFZ010000420.1, forward strand.
AATCGCCTACGATACCTTTAAGGATCTCCCCAAGCTCACCAACTTCCAGGTGATGCAGGAGGAAATGGCGCAGCGCGACGCTCTCACCGTCAACCGCGAGCGCCGCGTCTGGGCCATCGCCAAGGGCGACACCTCCCCCGTCGTCCCCCTCCCGTTGCCCCTCGTCACCCCCGTCGGCACCAACAAGCCCGGCCTCAACCCCGACGGCACCCACGTCTTCCTCAAGCCCGAGGACTCCATCGCCAAAATGACCCTCGCACCCGGCGTGAAGGTCAACGTCTTCGCCAGCGAGAAGGATTTCCCCGAACTCGCCAAACCCCTCCAGATGGCCTGGGACACCAAGGGCCGCCTCTGGGTCACCGTCTGGCCCAATTACCCCGAGCGCACTCCCACCTCCAAGCTCGGCGACAGCCTCCTCATCCTCGAAGACACCGACGGCGACGGCAAAGCCGACAAGTGCACCCACTTCCTCGACAACCTGAACTGCCCCACCGGGTTTCAGTTCTACAAAGACGGCGTCCTCATCATGCAGGCGCCCAACCTCTGGTTCGTCCGCGACACCGACGGTGATGACCGGGCCGACACCAAGGAGCGCGTCCTCATGGGCCTCGACTCCGCCGACTCCCACCACACCGCCAACTCCCTCGTCTACGAACCCGGCGGCGCGATTATTCTCAGCGACGGCGTCTTCCACCGCTCGCAGATCGAGACCGCTCTCGGTCCGGTCCGTAACATCGACGGCGCGCTCTACCGCTACGAACCCCGCTCCGGGAAATTCGAGACCTACGTCGCCTACGGTTTCGCCAACCCGCACGGCCGCGCCTTCGACCGCTGGGGCAACGACATCATCACCGACGCCACCGGCAACAACACCTACTTCGGCCCCGCCTTCTCCGGCCGCCTCGATTACCCCGCGAAACACCCGAAGATGAAACAGCTTTGGGAGCGTCCCTCGCGTCCCTCCGCCGGCAGCACCATCATCACCAGCACGCACTTTCCCGAGGAGTATTGGGGAAATTATCTCAACCCCAACGTCATCGGTTTTCAGGGCATTTTCCGCGTCAAACTCGGACCCGACGGTTCCGGCATCAAGGGCGAGCGCCTGCCCGATCTCGTCTCCTCCAAAGAGACCAATTTTCGCCCCATCGATTCCAACGTCGGCCCCGACGGCGCGATCTATGTGATCGACTGGCACAACCCGCTCATCGGCCACCTCCAGAGCCACCTCCGCGATTACAATCGCGACAGCGTCCACGGCCGCATCTACCGCTTCACCTACGAGGGCCGCCCGCTCGCCGTCCCGCCGAAGATCGACGGCCAACCCATCCCCGCGCTCCTCGACTTGCTGAAACGCCCCGAGGACCAGATCCGCAACCTCGCCAAGATCGAGCTCGCCAAGCGCCCCGCCGCCGAGGTCATCGCCGCCGCCAAGACGTGGATCGCCGCCCTCGATCCCGCTCACACCGATTTTCAACACCATCTCACCGAGGCCCTCTGGCTCCACCAATGGCAAAACGTCGTCGACGTCCCGCTGCTCGGCCGCGTCCTCGCCTCGCCCTCCGCCGATGCCCGCGCCGCCGCCGTCCGCGTCCTCTGCTACTGGCGCGACCGCGTCCCCGGCGCCCTTGCGCTCCTCCGGCCGTTTGCCGCCGACGAAAGCCCGCGCGTCCGCCTCCAGGCCGTCCGCGCCGCCAGCTTCTTCAACGAGGTCGCCGCCACCGAGATCGCCCTCGCCGCGACCAAGCAACCGATCGACTACTACCTCGACTACGTCATCGGCGAGACCCTCCGCCAGCTCCGGCCCCTCTGGCGCCAGACCCTCGGCGAGGGCGCCGGCGTCGCCGCCAGCGACCCCGCGAGCATCCGCTACCTGCTCCGCACCTTGAAGGCCGACGAACTCCTGAAACTCCCCCGCAACGACGCCGTCGAGGAAAACATCCTCGCCCGCGCCGGAGTCGGTGACGCCGCCCGGGCCGAGGCCCTCGACGGCCTCGCCGCCCGCCGCAAGGTCGACCGCGTCCCGCTCCTCGTCGCCGCCATCGAGGCCGCCGCCGAGACCGACTTTCGCGGCGTCGGCCGCTTGCTCCTCGCCCAACCCCCCGCCGACCTGAAGACCCACCGCGCCGAGTTGCTGCGCGTCGCGCTCACCGACACCGCCGAAGCCCGCTCCCACGTCTGGGCCGCGCTCGCCATGGCCGACGGCACCCTCGACCGCGTCTGGACCGAAGCCGCCCCGTCCCCGCTGCTCGCCGCCAGTCTCGTCGCCGGCCTCGCCCTCATTCCCGATGCCGCCCTCCGCGCCACCGCCTACGAGCGCGTCATGCCGATCCTCGCCACGCCCGTCGCCCAGCTCGCCGGGCCCGACATCGCCGTCAGCACCCTCCAGCGTGGCGCCATCCGCGCCGCCACCGCCACCCGCCGCGAACCCGCCGCCGTCTTCACCGCCCTCGTCGCCATGATCGGACGGGGCGAGCAGGTCACGGTGGCCGCACAAAACCTCCGCGTCATCCCCCGCGCCGGTTGGCCCGCAGAATCCGCCGCCACCGGCGCCCGCGCCCTCTTGGATTGGGCGGCCAAGGGCAAGATGCTCGACCGCAACAGCCGCGATTTCGTCGAGACCATGCAGATCGCCGCCGATCTTGCCGCCTTCCTGCCCGCGCCCGAGGCCGACGCCGCCCGCGTCACCCTGTCCGGCCTGCGCGTCCCGCTCTTCGTCATCCGCGCCGTCCAAGAGGAGATGCGCTACGACACCGCCCGCATCGTCGTCCCCGCCGGCAAGGCCTTTGAAATCATCTTCGAGAATCCCGACGCCATGCCGCACAACCTCGTCGTCGTCCAACCCGGTGCGCGCCAAAAAGTCGGCATGTCCGCGATGGAGTTGCCCGCCGACCATATCGACCGCCAAGGCCGCGCCTATGTGGGCGAGGATAAGGAAATCATCGCGGCGACCAAGATGTTGGAAAACGGCCAGACCGAGACCCTGAAGGTCAACGCCATCCGCACCGAGGGCGTTTACGAATTCGTCTGCACGTTCCCCGGGCATTGGGCGTTGATGCACGGCGAGATCATCGTGACCAAGGACGTCGACGCCTACCTCAAGTCTAACGCCGCCGTCGCGCCCGCCCCGCGCCCCGTCACCGCCATCGAGCTTTGCGACCCGCGAACCACCCGCCCCCTCGCCGCCGCGACCCCAAACCCCTAATCATTAAAATTCCGCACTCCGCACTCCGAAATCCGCACTCCCCAATTCCCCATGAAATCCCTCCGCTCCCTCCTCGCCACCGCCGCGCTCCTCGCGCTCGCCCCCTCCGCCCTCGCCGCCGACGCCGGCTTCAAATCGCTCTTCAACGGCAAAGACCTCACCGGCTGGGAAGGACTTTCCTTCTGGTCCGTCAAGGACGGCGTCCTCGTCGGCCAGACGACTGCGGAAAAATCCACCAAGGGTAACACCTTCCTCGTCTGGAAGGACGGCGCGCCCGCCAACTTCGAGCTCCGTGCCACCTTCCGCCTCACCGGCCAAAACGATAAAAAGCAGGCCAACTCCGGCATCCAATACCGCAGCCGCCTGATCGACCCCGTCACCTTCGTCGTCGGCGGCTACCAGGCCGATTTCGATTCCTCCGGCCAATACGCCGGCATGCTCTACGAGGAAAAAGGCCGCGGGCTCGTTATGAAGCCCGGCGAGAAAATCAAGCTTGGCGCCACCACCATGGTCGACGACGCCAAGAAGCCCGGTGCCAAGAAATCCAAGACCGATATCGAGCAACTCCCCGGCGCCACCCCGACGGCCGAGATCCTCGCCGGCTACAAACTCGGCGAATGGAACGAGCTCGTGGTCATCGCCGAGGGCAACCGCCTCCGCCACTACCTCAACGGCAAGCTCTCCGCCGAGGTGATCGACGGCGACGCCACCCTCGCCCCGAAATCCGGCATCATCGCGCTCCAACTCCACCAAGGCCCCCCGATGACCGTCGAGTTCAAGAGTCTGCTCCTGAAAACCCTGCCCTGATCGCCGCCGCCTCGCCGCGGTAGGAGCCTGCTTGCAGGCGATTGTGCATGGGGTCAGCAGCGCGGGTGATTGGTAAGCCGCGAGGTAGGAGCCTGCTTGCAGGCGATTCGGCATGTGGTCGGCCGGCACGGATGAAATCGCCTGCAAACAGGCTCCTGCAAAAAGCCTTCGTTCGTCTCATCTTGAAAGCTGATCGGAATAAGCCGGATTGATGCAGTCGGCCTTAACC
>JBDNFZ010000421.1:0-7749 GCA_041689555.1 Opitutaceae bacterium
CCTCCTCGTCTGTGCGGCCGTCGCGCTGATCGGCCCCTGGCGGCTCCGCTGGCACGACGACATTCGACAACTCGACATCCCCGCCGTCGAACTTCGCGCCAACGACCGCGCTGTCCGCCAACTTTTCGGCGACGACACCGAGCGCACCGTCTATCTCACGCGCGGTAGAACCATCGCCGACGCCCGCGCCTCGCTGGAGAAATTCATCGCCTGGCACGGCGAAAAATTTCCCGGCACCGCTCTCGCCTCACTCGGCCTCGCCACCCCTTCACCCGCCGCTTGGTCCGCGCTCCCCGGAGAAATCACCCGACTCGGCGGCTTCGAGCCCGCCTTCCGCACCGCGCTCACGCGCCACGGTTTCGAAGCCGATAGTTTCGCGCCGTTCTTCGATTCGTGGGACCGGTGGCGCACGCGCCCGATCTTCCCTGCCTACGACGAAGTCACCGGCGGCCTGCTCCGTAGCCTCCGCGGCCCGCTCGCCCTCCTTGCCACCGATTCCCCCGAATCCAGTTGGTTCGCCACCCTCGCCGAGCATTCCCCCGGCGCCGAACCTCCCGCCGAGTTTTCCACCGTGAGTTCCGGCCAGCTCGAATCCCTCAACGGCCTCTTCACCCGCTACCGCACCTCCGCGCTCCATCTCAGTGCGATCGGTCTCGGCCTCGTCGGCCTGAGTGTGTTTTTGATTTACGGCCTGCGCCGCGGCATTCCCATCTTCGCCGTGCCCGTCGGTTCCTGCCTGCTCGCCTTCGGCCTCCTCGGTTTCGCCGACGCCACGCTCAACCTTTTCCATTTGTTGGGCGCGTTTCTCGGGGTCTGCCTCAGCCACAACTACGCGATCTTCACCGCAGAAAACGCCGCCCAAGGCGAAGAGCCCCCGCCCTCGATCCGCCTCTCCGCGCTCTGCACCGCCGCGTCTTTCGGCGTGCTCGCGCTCAGTCACATCCCCGTCGTCGCCGCCCTCGGCCTTACCGTCGCGATCATCGTGCTCGCCGCGCTCCTCCTCGTCGAGTTGCTCCCGCTCGCCGAGCGCTCCCCGTAGGAGCAAATTTATTTGCGATCCGCGCCCACGTCCGTCCGCCCCGGACCACCCGAAAAACCGAGCCTTGCCCGACCAAAATGCCGCGATCAGCCGTTGGCGCCGTCGCCCCATCGCCACGAAAACAACCGTCGCCTGAAACCATAAACCCAACGCCCGGTGACAATCAGCCTTTCCAAGATATCGTCAAAACCGGGCCCGACCGGTTTTCGGTCTTCACAGAGTGTGTGCTGGAGAAGCGATTTTACGCCGCCAGGTTTGCGCGAGCCGGACGGAATCGCGGCGCAAAGCCGCTCGTCCCCTCGATCACCGGTGAAACTCACCCATAACCGTTAAGCCGGATGCCCTTGAGCCCGGCGAGGAGCCCGATGTTACCCGGGAAAGTCCGATTCTCGTCGGCCGTCGGTATAAGCCGATGTGGGAGCGAGCTTGCTCGCGACTCCGGGGCGTGTGTCGCAAGCGAGTCCGCCCCCACACCCGACCGGCGGATCGGCGGCGAGGACGGCCCTGACATCTCGATAGTCGGCCATCGCAAACCCCACCCATGCTCCGGGCCTGGCTCAAGGGATGGAGTCGGGATAACCCATCGGAAGCGGTCCCGTCCCTAACTTCGTCCCCCGGACGTCCAAAAACGAATTGATTCTGATTCGCGTTCAAGACGCGTTACTGGGCCGCAAGGCAGGATCCTGCTTGCAGGCAATTCGGCGTGTGATGATCCGTCGCGGGTGAAATCGCCTGCAAGCAGGCTCCTACAGAAGACCCATGCTCGCCAAATCTTGAGAGCTAATCGAGGCAGCAGCCTTTGGCTTTTCTCACCCTGAGCCCCCGCGATCCCTCAGCTCAAAATCCCTTTCACCACGCTGCCGTGCACGTCGGTGAGCCTGTAATTGCGCCCTTCGAAACGATACGTCAGCCGCTCGTGGTTGAAGCCGAGCTGATGCAGCAGCGTCGCCTGGAAGTCGTGCACGTGGACCTTGTCCTTCGTGATGTTGAAACCGAGCTCGTCGGTCTCGCCATAGGAGAGCCCGCCTTTGATCCCGCCGCCCGCCAGCACCATCGTGTAGCAATCCGGATAATGGTCGCGGCCGAGGATCTCGCCCGCCGAGGTCCGCCCTTCGCGGAACGGCGTGCGGCCAAATTCGCCGCCAAGCACGATCAGCGTGTCTTCCAACAATCCGCGCTGGCGGAGATCCTTGATCAACGCCGCGACCGGCCGGTCCATCGTGCTGCACTTCCGCGTCAGCCCGCCGCGGATATCCTCCCGCTCGCTCGTGCCGTGGAAATCCCAACCCCAGTCGAAGAGCTGCACAAACCTCACCCCTTGCTCGACGAGGCGGCGCGCGAGCAGGCAGTTGTTGGCAAAACTCGCCTCGCCCGGTTGCGCGCCGTAGTCGGCGAGCGTCGCCGGGGTCTCGCGCGAAATATCCATCACCTCCGGCACCGAGAGCTGCATGCGGAAGGCGAGTTCATACTGCGCGATACGCGTGAGCGTTTCGGGATGGCCGAGTTCGCCGGCCTGGAGTTCGTTCAGCTCCTGCAACGCGTCCAGCGTGTCGCGGCGCAGCTCCCGCGTGAAGCCCGCCGGGTCCGAGGCGTAGAGCACCGGGTCGCCTTTTGAGCGGCACTGCACGCCTTGGTAGATCGACGGGATGAAGCCGCTGCCGTAGGAATTTTTCCCCCCGTTGGGCTGGGTGCCGCTGGAGATCAGCACCACGAACGCCGGCAGATTTTGGTTCTCCGTGCCGAGGCCGTAGGTCACCCACGAGCCGAACGACGGCCGCCCGGGCCGGGGGCCGCCGGTGAGCAGGAGCAACTCCGCCGGCGCGTGGTTGAACTGGTCCGTGTTCATCGAGTGGATGATGCAGAGGTCGTCCGCCACCGTGTGCAGGTGCGGGATCGCGTCGGACAGCCACTGGCCGCTCTTCCCGTATTGGCCCCACGTGCGCGGGCTCCCCATCAGCTTCGGCTTGCCGTCGGTGAACGCGAATTTCTTGCCCTTGATGAACTCGTCCGGGCAATCCTGCCCGTCGCGCGTCACGAGCTCCGGCTTGTAGTCGAACATATCGAGGTTGGGCGGCGATCCCGTGAGGTGGAGGTAGATCACGCGCTTCGCCTTCGGCGCGAAGTGGGGCAACCGCGCCGCCAAGGGATTCGTCGCCGCCAACGTCGCCGCCGCGCGCGCCTGGCCGCCGAGCATCGCCCCCAGCGCGATCGCGCCCAACCCAGCGGCCGACTCCTTCAGGAAGTGCCGGCGAGTGGTGTGGGCGAGTGAGTCGAGGTAAGGGTTCATAATGGCGGTGCCGGTTTGGCGGAGAAACGAAGTTAAGGGCCGAAAGTCGGGAGCCGAGCGTCGAGCGTAACCCCGAGGATTGGGCTCAGCTCTCAACTCTCGGCTTTAGACTTTCAGCGGCATGGTTCCGATCAGGGTTTCATGAGCAACTCGTCGAGATTCAGCAGGACATTGCCGACCACGGTCCACGCCGCGAGGTCGGCCACGTCCGCCCCGGGCGGGACCGGGCCGATGGGATCCGTCGCCACCGCCAGCGCGCGCGTCGCATCGGCCGCAAACCGCGCCCGCGATTTCGCATAGAGTTCGAGCAGCGTCGTGCTTTCGCGCTCGTTCGGGGCCCGCGCCAAGCTCAGCTCGAAGCCCGCCCGGAGTTTCTCTCCGGTCGTGCCCGCCACCGCCGCGATCCGCCGGGCGAGGCCCTGCGCGGCCTCGATATAAACGGGATCGTTGAGCGTCACCAGCGCCTGTAACGGCGTGTTCGAGCGTTCGCGCCGCACGGTGCAGACTTCGCGACTCGGCGCGTCGAACGTCGCCATCGAAGCATAGGGATTGGATCGCCGCCAAGTCGTGTAGAGGCCGCGCCTGAAGCGGTCTTCACCCACGCTGTTCTCCCAGTCGAGCGTCGCGCCAAACGCCGCGCCCAAGCCCGACATCGGTTGCGGCGGATTAACCGGCGGCCCGAGCTGCTTGGCGCTGAGGAGGCCGCCCACCGCGAGCGCCTGGTCGCGGATCATCTCGGCGGAAAGCCGGAAACGCGGGCCGCGCGCATGCAGCCGGTTGTCGAAGTCCCGCGCCAACGCCTCGGGCGTGATCCGCGAGGCCTGACGGTAAGTCGCCGAGTTCGCCATCAGACGCAGCAGGTGTTTCACGTCCCAGCCGCTCTCGCGAAACTCCACGGCCAGCCAGTCGAGCAACTCCGGGTGCGTGGGCAACTCGCCCTGACTCCCGAAATCCTCGCTCGTGCGCACGATACCGAGGCCGAACATCGATTCCCAAAAGAGATTCGCGATCACGCGCGTCGTGAGCGGGTTCTTCTCGTCGAGCAACCACCGCGCCAGTCCGAGTCGGTTCGCCTCGGCCCCGACCGGCAGCGGGTGCAGCGCCTCGGGCACACCGGGCGCGATTTCATCGCCGTGGTCGAGGTAGTTGCCGCGGCGGTGCACATAGGTCGTGCGGCGCTGCGTTCCCGTGAGTTCGCTCATCACCGGCACCGTCGTGTAGGGCTTGATCGCGTCGCGTCGCCGCGTCGCGTCGGCCAGCTCGCGCCGTCCGTCCCCGAGCAGCGGCGCCACCGTCAGGTAGTGCGCGGTCACGAGTTCGGCCTCCGTCGCCGCGCGCACTACGGCCGGGGTCCGGAGCGCCGTGCGCACCGCCAGCGGCGCTCGGACAATCTCCGACGCCCGTGCGTCGGCGCTCAACGCGAGATGCAACGCAACCGGAGGGCGAGTCTGGCGCCGGGAGAGTTGCTCCACCGTGACCATCAACCGCGCGCCGGCGGGGATCGTCGTCGGTTCATCGGGCAGAAGCACGAGCGCCGACGGGCGGTCGCCGGACGGGTTGGCCGACCAGCCCTTGTCCAAGCCGGCCGAGACGTTCAGCACCGATTCCGCCGCATGATCGGGCCGCGTCGTATCCGAGTGCGCCGACGCGAACCGCACGGGCCGCCCTTCGCCGAGCAGAAAAACCGCGCTGAGCGCCGGAGCCTCCGCCAGCGTGCCCGTCCACACGGTCGCGCGGTCGGCGTCCAGCAGCGTCACGCGCGCCCCCGCCAGACGGTCCGCCAGTGCAAGCTCGGGGCGGTTCCACAACACCACGCGCTCGATGGCGCGCACCCCCCGAAGGTCCAGTTCCCACCAAGGGCCCGCCGATTTTTCCGTGGCGGTGACGGACCAAAGTGCCCTCGCTCCGTCGATGGCGAGCCGCGCGCCACCGTCGCCGTCGCCGCCCGTGCTGCTCTGTGCGGCCGAGCCTGAGGGCGCGACGTTGTCGCCGCCGCTGTAAACTTGCACCTCGGCGAGCGCGAGCGTGCGATCGGCTCCGGGCAGTTCGATGCGGAGGTAGCGCCCCGCCACGTCGGCGTGGCCCGCCGGCGTGATCGTCGCGCTCACCCGCGTAACGACAAACTCCCCGGCCGCCGCGGGAAGCGCCTCCACTCGCAGCGCCGTGAGCACGCGCTCGGCGTCGCTCGTCGAGGCCAGGGCGGCGATCGCGTTCGGGACCGCAGGGTCGGCCGACGCCAAAGGCCGCCACGTCAGCGGTGCCGCCAGTCGCGCTTCCCAAGCCGGCTGGGCCGCGAGCAACTCGGGGGTGCGCTCGCGCAACGTCCGCGTGAGCGCGGCGATCTCCGTTTCAAACGGCCGCCGTTTTTGTTTCTGCTCCGGGGTGAACAGCGCCAGCACGGGGGCCTCGTCCTTCTGGTCGTTGTCGGCCGTGTTGTTGAACATCGCGAAGAGCCGAAAGTAATCGTCGTGCGTGAAGGGATCGTATTTGTGCGTGTGGCACTGCGCGCAGGCCATCGTCGTGCCCATCCACGCGGTCATCGTCGTGCCCACTCGGTCCACGACGGCGACGTTGCGAAACTCCTCGTCGATCGTGCCGCCCTCGCTGTTGGTCGGCGTGTTGCGGTGAAAGGCCGTCGCGATCAACTGGTCCTCCGTCGGATTCGGCAGCAGGTCGCCCGCGATCTGCTCCGTGGTAAACTGGTCGAAGGGCTTGTTGGCGTTGAACGACCGAATCACGTAGTCGCGATACGCCCAGATCACCCGCGCGGGGTCGTCGGCGTAGCCCGCCGAGTCCGCGTAGCGCGCCTGGTCGAGCCAAAGCCGGGTCCAATGCTCGCCGAACGTCGGCTGCTCGAGCAGGCGGTCGACCATGCGCGCATACGCCCCGGGTGCGAGGTCGCTCTCGAACCGGGCAACCTCCGCCGGCGTCGGCGGCAGACCGGTGAGGTCGAGCGCCACCCGCCGCGCCAACATCCGCCGGCCGGCCTCGGGCGCGGGAGGCAATTTCTCGCGGTCTAGCCGCGCGAGGATGAAGGCGTCGATCGGGTTCACCGGCCACGCCGCGTCGCTCACCGTCGGGGATGCCGGCCGCACCGGCGGCACGTAGGACCAGTGTTCGGCATAGTGACCACCCTGTTCGACCCAGGCCTTGAGGAGATTCTTTTGGCGATCCGTCAGCTTCTTCCCCGTATCGGGCGGGGGCATGATGTCGTTCTCGTCGGTCGCGATGATGCGCTGGTAGAGTTCGCTCAGTTCGAGGTTGCCGGGGACGATGGCGGCGAAGTCGTTCATTATCGCGAGCGCGCCGGCCCGGGTATCGAGCCGGAGCCCGCCCTTGGCGCGCTCGCCGCCCTTGCGTTCATGCGCGTCCGGACCGTGGCAACGGATGCAGTTCTCCGAAAGGATCGGCCGGATATCGCGGTTGAAATCAATCGTCTCGGCAGCGGTCGGCACGCCATGAGCCGCACCCGCTGCGCTCAAAACCATCGCGCCAAACAGCACATGAACAAACACTCGGGGAATCGGAAGGGTGCGTCTCCGTGACATTGAGCTTTTGAGTGCTTCACGGGGCCCATTCTGGCAAGCCGCACCGCAAAGTTTTTCCATGAAATTTCGGACCGAAACGCGCGCCGTTACGGAGCGGATACGCCGCCCGTATCCGTCACACCCAATCCGCGCAAAGAAGCTCCGCCTGCGCGAGAACCGTCCTCACGGCCTCCTCCTGCAAATCCGGCGGACACCACCTGCACCCGGCGCTTCTTGCCGTCTTACTGTTCGAGGCTGTGTTCCTGTCCGGCGGGAATGAGTTGCAGGCGTTCGGTCGGTGTGCCGGTGGTCCACTTGGCATAGTCGCGTGGCTCGATCTCTCCGGCATCCTTGGCGGCATCGGCGAGTTGGGTGTTGTGCATCCGCAACTCGGAGCAGATAGCGAGGCGGCGTTGCTCTTCGACTTCAGCGTCGCTCGGTTCCTGTCTGCGCGTCTGGATGGCGAAGTAGGTCTGGCCTTGGGCGACGATTTCTTTCGATGGATCGGCGTTCTGAATGACGAGGTAGCAGGCATAGCGCGACATCATCACGGTCTTGGTCGGTCGCTTCGCTCCTTTACCAACTTCGATCATATCGGTGACCTCAACGAAATGATCGTCCACCCGCTGGCCGCTGTTAGGGCAGGCGGTGCGGGCGGACTCGACGACGGACTGGAAATTGCGGTAATCGGAGTAGCCGAGAACCTTGGCGAAGTCGCGGCTGGACCAGAATTCGTTGCCTGCCGGATTCGTCCGGCGGATGGATTCAAAGGGTGTGATTTCGTTGCTCATAAGACTATATCCTTTGAATTATGGTTCACACGAAGACACGAAGGATTACGGGCCATTCACGATGCGTTTGCAGCCCTTCCTTAAAGGTCGCGGCCCCGAAGTTGA
>JBDNFZ010000422.1:0-8385 GCA_041689555.1 Opitutaceae bacterium
ATCATCGTCGCCTTCGGCTTCATCGGTATCATCCGCCGGCTCAACGCCCCCACCATCTTCGCCTACCTCGAGAGCCGCTTCAGCCGCGAGGTCCGCATGGTCGTCGCCGGCCTCGCGATGCTCCTCAAGATCTTCGGCCGCGCCAGCGTCATCATGGTGTTGCCCGCCCTCGCGATCTCCGCCGCCACCGGCCTCAACGTCTACCTGAGCATCGTCCTCATGGGCATCGTCACCACCATCTACTCCATGGAGGGCGGCTTCGAGGCCGTCATCTGGACCGATGTCGTCCAGGTTCTGGTCATGTTCGGCGGCGTCGCCCTTATGATCTGGTATGCCGCCGCCGGCGTGGACGGCGGCCTCGCCGGGATCATCCAAGCGGGCCAAGCCGCCGACAAATTTCAGTTCATCTCCTGGAAGTGGAGCATCACCGAGGTCACCGCCTGGGTGTTGATGGGCTTCTTCGTCGGCGCGCTCTTCACCATGATCTCCGACCAGGCGCTCATGCAGCGCGCGCTCGCCGCCAAGGACAACCGCTCCGCCCGCCGCACCGTCATCATGGGCTCGATCCTCGGGATGCCGAGCAACGCCGTCTTCTTCTTTCTCGGCACCGCCCTCTTCGCCTTCTACCAGGCCCAACCCGACCGGCTCACCCCGGGCCTCGCCAACGACGCCATCGTCGGCTTCTTCGTCGCCAACGAACTGCCCGCCGGAGTCTCCGGCCTCATCATCGCCGCGATCTTCGCCGCCGCCATGAGCACGCTCAGCAGCTCCCTCGGCGCCGTCGCCGTGATCTCCGCCAAGGATTTCCTCAACGTCCTCCGCCCCAAGCTCGCCGACTCCAGCGGGGTCGCCCTCGGCCGCTGGGTCACCCTCGGCGGCGGCATCTTCGCCACCGCCATGGCGCTCTACATCGCCAGCATCGGCTCCTCCTCCCTCTGGGATCAGTCCATCCGGCTGCTCGCGCTCTTCGGCGGTCCCCTTCCCGGCGTCTTCGCCCTCGGTATGATGACGCGCCGCGCCCACTCCGTCGGCGTCATCATCGGCTCCGTCGCCGGCATCGCCGCCACCGTCTACGTGCAAAACTACACGCCGATCAACTCGTTCTTCCACGCCTTCCTCGCCTTCACCGCCACCGTTGTCGTCGGCTACATCGCGAGCGTCCTCATCCGCCGCCCCGTCGCGCAGACCCAGCTCACCGGCTTCACCATCTGGGACCTCCCGCCCCGCGCCGAAAAATCTTAATCTCTTCCATGAATCCTTCCTCCTTTCCTCCCGCCTACGCCCCCGGACCGAAGCCCGTCCCCGTCGTCGCTCCCGGTGAATTTGTCTTCGCCGCCGCCCACCTCGACCACGGCCACATCTACAACCAGACGCAGGGCCTCCTCGAAGCCGGCGGCACGCTCGCGTGGGTCTACGAACCCGACCCGGTCAAGCTCGCCAAATTCACCGCGCGCTTCCCCTCCGCCCGCGTCGCCCGCTCCCTCGACGAGATCCTCGCCGATCCCGCCGTGCGCCTCGTCGCCGCCGCCGCCATCCCCTGCGACCGCGGCCCCCTTGGCTGTCGCGTCCTCCGCGCCGGCAAACACTACTTCACCGACAAGGCCCCGCTCACCACCCTCGCCCAACTTGCCGAGGCCCGCGCCACCGTCGCCGCCACCGGGAAAAAATTCATGGTCTATTACTCCGAGCGCCTCCACGTCGAGTGCGCCGTCCACGCCAGCACGCTCATCGCCCTCGGCGCGATCGGTCGCGTTGTCCAGGTCCTCGGCCTCGGCCCACACCGCCTCAACGCCCCGGTCCGCCCCGCGTGGTTTTTCGAGAAAAAATCCTACGGCGGCATCCTCTGCGACATCGGCAGCCACCAGTTCGAGCAATTCCTCCACTACACCGGTGCCACCGACGCCACCATCCTCCACGCCGCCGTCGCCAACTACGCCCACCGCGACCACCCCGACTTCGAAGACTTCGGCGAAGCCTCCCTCCTCGGCGACAACGGCGCCGCCAACTACGTCCGCGTCGACTGGTTCACTCCCGCCGGCCTCGGCACGTGGGGCGACGGCCGCACCATCATCCTCGGCACCGAAGGCACCATCGAGCTCCGCAAGTATCTCGACGTCGCCCGCGCCAAAACCACCGACCACCTCATCATCGTCGACGCCAAAGGCGAACACCACCTCGAGCTCCAGGGCCAGGTCGGCTTCCCCTATTTCGGCCAACTCATCCGCGACTGCCTCGACGGCACGGAGACCGCCATGACCCAGGTCCACGCCTTCAAAGCCGCCGAACTCTGCATCAAAGCCCAACTCGCCGCCCGCAATCTCACCCCGGCCTAAATCCGCCTCCGTCTCCCCCTCCGCATCCGTGTCCATCCGTGGTTAAAAATCCTTCCTCTTCGCTCGCTCAGCCCATGAAACGCCCGACTCCCTCTTGGCTCTCCTCCGCCATTTTCTACGAGCTCTACCCGCAGAGTTTCCTCGACACCAACGGCGACGGCATCGGCGACCTCCCCGGCGTCATCGCCAAGCTCGACTACATAAAATCCCTCGGCTGCAACGCCGTCTGGCTCAACCCGTGTTTCGTCTCGCCCATGGGCGACGCCGGCTACGACGTCGCCGATTTCTACCACGTCGATCCCCGCTACGGCACCGATGCCGATCTCGTCGCCCTTTTCGCCGCCGCCCACGCCCGCGGCATGAAGGTCTGCCTCGACCTCGTCGCCGGCCACACCTCCACCGCGCACCCGTGGTTCCAAGCCTCCGCGCAGGCCAAGCGCAACAAATACTCCGATTGGTATATCTGGACCAGCAGCGCCTGGGAACGCCCCGCACCGCCCCGCTCCGCCCCCGCCGCCCCCGGCGCGCCCGCCACCATCGTGCAGGCCATGGCCTCCGCCCCGCTCCAGCTCGTGCGCGGCTACGGCGAACGCGACGGCGGCTACGTCGCCAATTATTTCTATTTCCAACCCGCCCTCAATTACGGCTTCGCCCACCCCGATCCCGCCCGTCCCTGGCAGCTCCCCGTCTCCGCTCCCGGCCCCCAAGCCGTGCGCCGCGAGATGAAAAAAATCATCCGCCACTTCCTCGATCTCGGCTGCGACGGCTTCCGCGTCGACATGGCCTTCTCCCTCGTGAAGGGCGACACCGATTTCCGCGAAACGATGCTCCTCTGGCGCGATATGCGCGCCATGTTCGACCGCGAATACCCCGAGTGCGCGCTCATCTCCGAATGGTCCGACCCCGAGAAAGCCATCACCGCCGGCTTCCACATGGATTTCCTCATCCACCTCGGCCATCCCGGCTATACCTCCCTCTTCCGCGCCGAGCCCGATCGCAACCGCTCCCCCTCCGCCGATCCCAAGGCCGCTAGCTACTTCGACCGCCGCGGCACCGGCGACATCCGCCTCTTTCTCGACCACTACCTCGTCCAGCTCGCCGCCACCCGCGGCCTCGGCCATATCTCCGTCCCCACCGGCAACCACGATATCATCCGCCTCGCCCACGGCCGCACCCCCGACGAGCAGAAAGTCGCGATGGCGTTTTTCTACACGCTTCCCGGCATCCCCTACCTCTATAACGGCGACGAGATCGGCATGGATTACGCCCGCGGCCTAGTCTCCGTCGAAGGCGCCTACACCCGCACCGGCTCCCGCACCCCCATGCAATGGGACTCCTCCGCCAACGCCGGCTTCTCCACCGCGCCGAAGGAAAAACTCTACCTCCCTGTCACGTCCAGGAAATCCCCCGACACTGTCGCCGGCCAAGAACGCGACCCCGCCTCGCTCCTCCACTTCCTCCGCGCCCTCGCCACGCTCCGCCAGAGCACGCCCGCGCTCCAAGCCGACGGCGACTTCACGCCCGTTTACGCGAAGCCAAAAAAATACCCCTTCGCCTATCTCCGCACCCTCGACGGCGACACCATCCTCGTCGTCCTCAATCCCTCGGGCAAATCCGTCGCCGTCACCCTCGACCTCCCCGCCTTCGCCGCCGCGCAACCGCTCCTCCCCACTGCCGCCACGCTCACGCGCACCGGCTCCCGCATCCGTCTAAAAATGCCCGCCGTCACGACCGGCCTCTTCCGCCTCACGCAAACTCCATGAACGAACTCTCCGGCCACGTCGCCCTCATCACCGGTGCCACCGGCGGCATCGGCGCCGCCATCGCCCGTCTCTTCGTCGCCGAAGGCGCCGCCGTCGCGCTCCTCGACCGCGCCCAGCCTCCGCTCGACATCCTCGCCGCCGAACTCACCGCCGCCGGCGGCAAGGTCAGCGTTCACGCCGCCGACATCACCCAAAACGCCGCCGTCGCCACCGCGGTAAACGACGCCGCCCGTGCCCACGGCCGCCTCTCGATTCTGATCAACTGCGTCGGCCTCCTCCGCACCGGCAAAGTGGACGAAATGACCGAAGCCGACTTCGACGCCATCATGGCCGTGAACGTCAAAGGCGTTTGGCTCGCCACCAAGCACGCCGTCCCGCACCTCCGCGCCGTCGGTGCCGCCGGCCACCCCGCCATCGTGAATCTCTCCAGTGTCAGCGCCTACATCGGCACCGTCTCCGGCTTCGCCTACACCGTCACGAAAGGCGCCGTCTCCAGCTTCACCCACGCCGTCTCCCAAGGCCTCGCCGCCGACGGCATCCGCGTCAACGCCGTCGCCCCCGGCTACGTCGACGCCGGCTTCACCCACCAGTCGAAAATCTCCGACGCCTACCCGCCCGCGATGCTCGCGCGCGCCAACTCCCTTCACGTCATGAACCGCATGGCCCAACCCTCCGAGATCGCCGAAGCCGTCCTCTTCCTTGCCTCGCGCCGCGCCTCCTTTGTCACCGGCACCGTCCTCTTCGCCGACGGCGGCTTCATGGTAAAACACTAGCCGCCCGGACCGGCGACTCCCGGAAAATTCCGTCCGCCACGCGAAGGCTTCATTCCCTTCCACGCCTCTCCCCTCCCCTTCCCTTCCGCCCATCCGACTCCGATCCCCTTTTCGTGTCTTTCGTGTGTTTCGTGGTTAAAAAAACCGCGCCACGTCCCTCCGAAGTCCTCCACCCCTTTTCGCATCTTCCGAATTTTTCCGTGAGTTCCGTGTCGTCCGCGGGCGACACCTCCGACTCTACCGCCGCCTCCGCCCGCGCCCATATCCCCGGCGCTCCGATTCCCCCTCCCCACACCTCGCCCCCTCCTTCCCCTCGCCACCCCCGCCCCGCCGGCTATTCCTCCCATCTCCGATTCTCCAATGCCCGCCTTCCCTGATTCCCTCCGCACCGAACTCCGCGCCCTTATCGGTGCCGACAACCTCGTCGAGAGCGGCGATTCCCTCACCACCCTCTCCCGCGACTACTACTGGTATTCGCCCGCGCTGAAGCCCCTCCTCGACGACAAGCGCGCCGACATCATCGCCAAGCCCGGCACCATCGACGAACTCCGCGCCGTTATCGCCGCGTCCTTCCGCGCCGGCGTCGCCGTCACCCCGCGCGGCGGCGGCACCGGCAACTACGGCCAATGCATGCCCATCTACGGCGGCGTCGTCATCGACACCACCCGACTCGACAAAATCCACTCGTTCGACGGCGGCGTCGTGCGCGCGGAGCCGGGCGCACGGCTCATCACCATCGAGACTCAGGCCCGCACCTTCGGCTGGGAACTCCGCTGCTACCCTTCCACCTGGGTCAAGGCCACGCTTGGCGGTTTCTTCGGCGGCGGCGCCGGCGGCATCGGCGGCGTGCGCTGGGGCGGTATCGGCTCGGGCGACACCGTAAAGGCCATCACCATCCTCACCCTCGAAGCCGAGCCCCGCACCCTCCGCTACGAGGGCCCGCCCGCGATGGTCGCCCTCCGCACCTTCGGCACCACCGGCATCATGATCGAGATCGAGATGCGTCTCGCCCCCAAACTCGACTACGACCAAGTCGCCTTCAGCCATCCCGATTGGAACAAACTTCTCGAGTGGACCGACGCCGCCATGCGTAACGGCGCCTGGCACAAGCGTGTCGCCTCCCAGTTCCAGTGGCCCATCCCGTCGTTCTTCAAGCCCATCAAAAAATCCATCCGCGAGGGCGAACACGTCAGCTTCCTCATGCCCGAGCGCAGCCAGACCGCCGAGATCGTCGCCTCCGCCGAAGCCGCCGGCCTCATCGTCACTTACAACCGCCCGCTCTCCGATCCGCCCAAGCCGCCCTTCCTCTCCGACTTCACCTACAACCACACCACGCTGTGGGCCATGAAGACCGACCCCGCCATCACCTACGTCCAGGCCGGTTTTGGCGCCAACTTCCGCGAACAGATCACCGATCTCATCACCCGCTACCCGGGCGAAGTCCTGATGCACCTCGAGTGGGGCGCACGCGATCCCGCCCGCGCCGTCGGCCCCGACGCCTCGCCCGACGCGATCGCCGTCGGCGGAATCCCGCTCATCGTTTACACCACCGCCGCGCGCTTCGACGAGATCGTCGCCCACGCCCGCGCCATCGGCCTGTCCGTCGGCAACACCCACACCTACTACCTCACCGCCACCAACCCCGAGGGCACCGCCGCCCGCCACGCCCTCAAGGCCGCCGTTGATCCCAAGGGTCTTTGCAATCCCGGGAAAATGAACACCTACGCTTACAACCCGTTCGCCGCCGCCGTGTCATGAGTTCTGTCCCCAGCCGCTTCGGCGTCGGCCAGCAGATGAAAATCTACTGGGAGGGCCGCGAGCACGGCGCCCCCGCCCTGCCCGTCTCCATCGAGGGTCTCCGCGCCCGGGCGATCGCCGCCCTCCCGCCCGAGGCCTTCGCCTACACCGGCGGCGCCGGTCACGAGGAAACCATCGCCGCCAACCGCGCCGACTTCGCCCGCTGGTGCATCGTCCCGCGGATGCTCACCGATATCTCCACACGTTCCCTCGCCACCACGATTCACGGTCAGGCCTCCGCCGCCCCGCTCATTGTCGCCCCCATCGGCCTCCACGAGCTCTACAATCCCGAGGGCGAGCTCCCCGCCGCCCGCGCCTCCGCCGCCCGCGGCATTCCCTTCGGTCTCAGTTGCCAGTCCTCCCGGACCATCGAGGACGTCGCCGCCGTCATGGGCGACGCCCCGCGCTTCTTTCAACTCTACTGGAGCCGCGACCGCGAACTCACCTGCAGCTTCATCCGCCGCGCCGAGGCCGCCGGTTTTTCCGCCCTCGTCGTCACCCTCGACACCCGCCTCCTCGGCTGGCGTCCGCGCGACCTCGATCTCGGCCACAACCCGTTTCTCCTCGGCAAGGGCATGGCCAACTATACCAGCGATCCCGTCTTCCGCGCCGCCCTCGCCGCCCCGCCCGAGGCCGACCGCACCGCCGCCGTGAAACATTTTCTCACGGTCTTCAACGACCTCGCCATCACCTGGGCCGACCTCGCCTGGCTCCGCGCGCAAACCAAGCTCCCCATCACCCTCAAGGGCGTTCTCCACCCCGATGACGCCCGCCGCGCCGTGGACGCCGGCGTGCAAGGCCTGATCGTCTCCAACCACGGCGGCCGCCAAGTCGACGGCGCCATCTCCGCCATCGCCGCGCTCCCCGCCGTCGCCGAAGCCGTCGCCGGCCGCTTGGAAATCGGCCTCGACAGCGGCATCCGCTCCGGTGCCGACGCCGTGAAAGCCCTCGCCCTCGGCGCGCGCTACGTCGGCCTCGGCCGCCCGCTCGTCTACGGCCTCGCCGCCGCCGGCGAAGCAGGCGTCGGCTGGGTCCTCGACAACTTCGCCGCCGAGCTCGACCTCACCCTCGCGCTCTCCGGTCTCTCCTCCCCCGCCCAAGCCACCCCCGCCCTCCTCCGCGCTTCTCCCTGAAAACCATGTCGGCCGTTACCTCACAGTCACCGCGACTAAGCAACCCGCCATGAAACGCGTTTCCTCCATAAACATGCTCCGGTCCGTGGTCATGCTCCTCGCGATGGCGCTGGCCTGCTCCGGCCTGAGCGCGGGCGTGCTGACATTGCACGAAAAGCAAACTTCGCCCGGCGACCTTCGGATCACCGGCGCGTTTGCCGGTGTCGAGCCCGGCGCGACCCGCTACCTGCGCCATGCCGAACTGGCCGCCAGTCCGCTGGCGCGGATCATCACCGATCCGCCGCTCGAAGGTCAAAAGCCCCGCGCGCTGACCGTGATCGATGTCCGCGAATTGATCCGCGAGCTGCGCTACCAAGGCGACGCCGACACCCTGCTCGCGCGCTGTCAGGACGGCTGGGAAACATCGTTTGCCGACGCCGCCTGGCTCGATGCCTACGAGCCCTACCTCGTGCTCCGCATCGACGGGCACGATCCCGAAGCATGGCCGTTTACCGAAAGCCAGAAGGCGCATATGGGCGCCTACTATATCCACATTTCCCCCGCGCGGCACCCCCACTACTACACCGACCGGCTGTTCACCGGCAAA
>JBDNFZ010000423.1:0-10874 GCA_041689555.1 Opitutaceae bacterium
CGCCCTCCGTGCAGTTCACGAGCCTGCGCGGCAAAAAAATCACCTTCACTTATGACCAAGCGCCGGTCGTCGACGGACGCGCGGTCGACTACTCGCAATGGAAACTCTTCGAGGGCCCGTATCTCAACGCGGAGATCGGCGGTCGCAAACTCACCCTCACGCACGGACGCCTGGAGCGCGTGCTTGATTTCAATACCCTCACGATCACCGACCGCATAAAATGAAAACCCCGTGCAAACTCTCCTCCGAAAGTAGGGCGGACTTCAGTCCGCTCCCACGGGCGCTCCGGGGCGGACTGAAGTCCGCCCTACTCTCCGCCGCGCTCGTGCTCGGCTGCGCCGCCGCACTCTCCGCCCAGCCTGCGCAACCCGCGCCGTTGCCGGTCGTCACCGCGCTCCTCGCGGATCGCTCCGGCTACGATTTGCTCGGCCGGCTCTGCGACGATTTCGGCGGGCGCGTTACGGGCGGCCGCTCCAACCGTGCGGCGATGGACGCGCTCGTCGGAGAGTTGCGTGCGCACGGTCTCAAGCCCGAGGAACAACGCTTCACGATGCCCGGCTGGGTGCGCGGCGACGACGAGGCGACGCTGCTCGCGCCGCTGCCCGCACCGCGTCGTCTGCGCGTGGCGGCGTTGGCCTACACCCAGGCGCACGAGCCCTTCGAGGCCGACGTCGTGGACATCGGGCAGGGCCGCGACGAAGATTTCGCCAAGATCGACGCGCGCGGAAAGATCGGCCTGCTCGCCGCCAACACGACCGTGCCGCGCGGTTTCTACGAGAAGGCTGCGGTGGCGCACGGGCTGCGCGGCGTGCTCTTCATCAACCGCGAGGCGGGCGGACAACTGCTCGCACGCACGGGCGGATTCTCCGGCGCGCCGCTCAAGATTCCGGTTTACAGTATCGCGCAGGAGGAAGGCCGCTGGATCGGCCGGTTGCTCGCGCGCGGCCGGCCGGTGCGCGTGCGGCTGCACACCCGCTCCCTTTGCCAGCCCGTCGAGACCGCCAATCTCATCGTGCGTTTTCCCGGGCGCACGGCGGAGAAGATCGTGCTCGGCGCGCACTTCGATTCCTGGGACCTCGGGCAGGGCGCGATCGACAACGGTCTCGGCATCGCGCAGCTTTTTAACTTTGCCAAATATCTCGCCGCGTATCCCGCCGAGCGCCGGCGCACGATCGAACTCATCTGGTATAACGGCGAGGAGCAGGGCCTTTTCGGATCGCGCCATGCCGCCGGGGCGGCGCGCGGCGAGTCCATCGTCGCGATGGTGAATCTCGACATGGTCGGCTACCCGCTCTCGGTGAATGCCTGCGGTGACGAGAGCCTCGTGCCGTTGCTCACGCGCTTCGCCGCCACGCTCCCGGTCGAGCGCCTGCGCGAAGGGGTGAAGAACGTCGCGTGGCTCGGGAGCGACCACACGCCCTACCAACTCGACGGCGTGCGCGTCATCACTTTCGGCGCGCACATCGATCGCGATATCGTGCGCTACTATCACGATTTCGCCGACACCTTTGAAAAGCTCGACGCCAAGATCATCGCCGAATCCTCCGCTACCGTCGGCGCGCTGACGCTCTTCCTTGCTGACGCCCCCGACCTCGTGACTACCCGCCGGACGCCCGAAGAGATCGCCAACCTCATCAAGATCCACGGTCTCGAACCCCGGCTCAACGCCATGGGGCTGTGGCCCCCGACCCCGCCCGCGCGCTAGCGAGTTTTCCCCCGACCGCACGCCATCACTTGATTTTTTCCCGATGAATCCGAACCGCCGCTCATTCCTCAAGACTATCGCCGCCCTCGGGGCGGCCGCGACGCTGCCGTCCCTCGCGCGCGCGGCCGCCGCTGCGGTCGCGCCGTTTCCCTCGGGGGCAAAGCTGGCGACCTCGCCCCGCGTGTCGGTCATGGTCAGCGGCGGCACGATCACCAAGGACGGCCAGTTCCTGCCCGCCGTGGGCGCCGCGCACCGGCTGCACTACGGGCAGGGGAAGAAAATCCTCCTGTTCCTCCACGCCTCGTTGCCGGTGGACCGGGACGGCGCGGAGCAGAAACTGCGGCCGATCTTCGCGGCCGACGGCTACGACGTGGAGTCGGTGCACCACTGGCGCGGACGCGAGGCGATCCGCAAGATCGAGGAGGCCGAGGCGTTTTTCGTGAGCGGCGGCGAGACGTTTCTCCTCCTCCGCACGCTGCACGAGACCGGCCAGTTCGAGCCGCTGCGCGCGCGGGTGCTCGCGGGCACGCCCTACAACGGCTCGAGCGCGGGCTGCAATATCGCCGGCCTGCACATCGGCGGGACGAATGATTTTCCCGTGGTGGACGTGCCTAGCCGTGCGGCGCTGGGCTTTTTTCCCTGTGTGTTCAATCCGCACCACCCGAAGGTCGGCGAGCCGGAGTATGCGGCGCGGGTGAACAAGATCCGGATTTTGCGCCGCGTGAACCCGGACGAGATCGTGATGGGCATGGGCAACGGGGCGGTGGCGCGACTGCACGCGGGCAAGGTCACGGTGGAGGCGGGGCCGGTCTTCCTTTACGACGGACCGGCGCCGCGCGAGTTGCCGCTCGGCGAGGTGCCGGAGCTCACGAAGTTGGTGGCGGCGGAGCCGCGCCGGTAAGCCGCGGCCCCGGTTGCGGGTCCACGCGTAAAAGGGAGCCTCAAAAAAGCTGCTCGGGCCATCGACAGAGGGTGTCGGCAGCAAGGTGTCTCGATGCGTTCGGCGGGTCTTGTTTTCGTAAATATTGGCCCATGCCAGCGTCCCGCGATTGCCGGACCATGGTCGTCGGCTCGTCCCCAAGCTTACGAGCGGGCAGGACCGAAATCGTAGCGGAGGCTCCAGGCGCGCGTGGCGCCGGGGGCGAGGTCGGTCATCAGGAAGGGCTCGATGCTCCAGGTTTTCGCGTTGCCCCAGACCGGGCAGTGGTCGGGGGCGAAGTCCGTCGTGAAGTCGATGCCGGCGAGGCGCGGGTGCGAGAGGCGGGCGCGGAACGGCAGCCCGGGTGGGAGTCGCAGTGGCTCGTGGTGGCCGTCGTGCTCTCCCTCGAAGCGGCGCTTGAACGAAAGGCGCGCGTGGGCGTCGAGGGCGTATCCGGGATTCTCGGCGAGGGTGGTGCCGGCGGGGAGATCGCAGGTGAGGAGGCGGTCGGTGAGGGCGAAAAACGGATGGGCAAACCAGTGGAGCGGGAGCGGGCGGTCGCCGGAGTTGGTGACGCGGCTCGAGGAAACGAGGGTGCGCCCGGCGAGAGTCACGCGGCGGGTAAGGTGGGCGGCGTAGCCGTCGCCGGCCTGAGCGGTGCGAAACTCGTAGGCGGTGGGCTCGGCGGTGATGGCCCACGCGCAGGGGCGGGTGAGCACGGGTTGGCCGGCGGGGTCGGGGGCGACTTCGCCGATGCCGATGATCCAGCCATGGCCGTCGCGGAGCATGAGCGGGCGCTGCGAGCGGATGTCGCGGTGGCGAAAGGATTCGGGGAGGCCTTGGCCGTTGTGGGGCGTGGGGTTGGACTCGGGCCACTGCGGGCCGCGGAGGAGCGGGCCGGCGCGGGCGTCGGTCACCTGCCAGATGTAGCCGCCGTGGCAGTAGCGCACCCCTTGGTGGCGTTGTTCGTCGGGTGCGGCGGGATCGAGGAACGCGACGGAGAGTTCGGCGTTGGCGAGCGTCAACACGGGATGCGGGCGGGCGGCCCGGGCGGCGGGGTCACTTGACGCGACGGACGCGCACGGTGGTGTTTTTACCTTCGATGGTGAGGGCGAAGGCGCCGGCCGGACGGGGCTGGATTTCGACTTCGCGACCGACGAGTTCGAAGGGAATCGGTTCGGTGCCTTCCCAGACTTGGCCGTTGTCGAGTGAGAAACGGTTGCCGCCGACCCAACCGAGCGCGCGGGCCTTGAGGATGGGCTCGCTGCGCCAGTCTTGGTCGATGGTGGGAAGGCCGAAGCGGGCGAGGCCGGTCCGCTTGCGCTCGCCGGCGACGGCTTGGGTCGTGGCGACGGCGACCTCGGCGGCGGCCTCGCGCTGGACGGCGACGCTGACGGCGGCCTTAAAGTGGCGGATGAGGGCGGCGTCGATCACGCCGATTTGGTCGGGGGAGAGTTTATCGAGCCCGGCGCGGGCGTAGTCCTCGGCCGGCATGATGATCTTCAGGCCGGGAAACGTCTCGGCGCGAGCGTGGTTGAAAAACGTGAGCAGAAACAGACCGAAGAAGAGGCGGATTTTCATGGGGGAATGGAGGCGGGTTGGGCTCAGGTCGGAAGGAAGGCGGCGACCGCGCCTTGGCCGCGGATAAGTTCGGCGAAGACGCCGCCGCGCGCAAGGAGCGAGGCGTAATCGCCCTCCTCGAGGATCGCGCCCTCGCCGAGGACGATGATGCGGTCGGCGTTTTTGATGGTGCTGAGGCGGTGGGCGATGGTGATGACCGTGCGGCCCTGCGACAGCCGGTCGAGGGCCTGCTGGATGAGACGCTCGCTCTCGTAGTCGAGGGCGGAGGTGGCCTCGTCGAGGATGAGCACGGGGGGATTGCGGAGCACGGCGCGGGCGATAGCGAGGCGTTGGCGCTGACCGCCGGAGAGGGTGACGCCGCGCTCGCCGACGGGGGTGCGGTAGCCCAGGGGCATCTTCAGGATAAATTCCTCGGCGTTGGCGAGGCGGGCGGCGGCGCGGACCTCGTCGTCGGTGGCGGTGGCCAGGGCAAAGCGGATGTTTTCCTCGACGGTGCCGGAGAGGAGAATGCTCTCCTGCATGACGACGGCCATCTGGCGGCGGATCCACCGCATGTCCCATTCGCGCTGGGGGACGCCGTCGATCAAAATGCGGCCGGTGGTGGGCGCGTATAGGCCGAGGAGAAGGTTCGCGAGGGTGCTCTTGCCGGAGCCCGACGGGCCTACGAGGGCGATGTTCTCCCCGGGGCGGATGGCGAGGGAGAACTCGCGGATGACGCGGCGCTCGGTCTCGGGATAGGTAAAGCCGACGCGGTCGAAGACGATGTCGCCGGAGAGGCGGGTCTCGCGGCGGGACCCGTGCCAGTCCTCGACGTAGGGGGAGTCGACGAGTTCCTTGATGCTGGCGTAGCTCTCGCGGCCGGCGAACCACGGCTCGCTCAGGCCGATGACCATCTGCACGGGCGCGAGGATGACGGGGAGGCCGGCGATGAAGGCGACGAGGGTGCCGAGGGTCATCTGTCCCTGGATGGCGAGCAGAGCGCCGCCGCCGACTACGAGGGCGGCGATCGCCTGCGTGCTGACGTAGGTGAAGGTGCCGAAGACGGCGCTCACCCACGATTGTTGGACGCGGCTGCGCGCGAAGTCGTCGCTGCTGCGGTCGAGGAGTTGCCCGGCCTGTTTCTCCTCGCCGAAGCTGCGGACGAGACGGAGGGCGGAGATGAACTCGCCGGCGGCACCGGTGAGTTTTTCCTGGGCGACGCGGGCCTCGTGATTGGTGTGCTGGAGCCGGGCGAAGAACCGCCATTTTGCGAAAGCCCAGACGGGCAACGCGAGCAGGAGGACGGCGGTGAGGCGCCAGTTGAGGAACGCGAGGACGAGCAACACCCCGGCGCTGTAAAGCAGGACAGGGAGGAATTGGTTGAGGACGGAATACAGCAGCGACTCGATCTTTTGGGTGTCGAAGGCGTATTTCGAAAGCAGGCGCCCGGTCTTCTGCCGGTCGAGGTAGCTGAAGCTGAGGAATTGCAGGCGGAAAAAAATCCGGCTGCGCAACTCGACCATCAGTTGGGCCATGACCTTGGCGAGGGCGTCGGCCCCGAGGACGGAAAAGAGATAGTGCAGCCCCAGAAGGGCGGCGAACAATCCGGTGGAGAGCAGGACGCCGTGAGTGTCGCCGGCCGGCACGGATCGGTCGATGATCCGCGCGAAGATCAGCGGGCAGGGGGCGATGGCGAGGCTGCGGAGCAACGCCAGCCCGACCCCCGGGGCCAAGGCGCGGCGGGCGCGCCAGAGGTAGCCGAGAAGGGTGGGCGCTTGCAGCGGCTCGAGAGGCATCGGCGCGAAACGTAGTGGCGGCTCGCGCGACGCCAAGGGGTTTCCGGGCCTAGCGCGCGGCGCGGCGCGGGGTGCCGTCGCCGTGGAGCGAAGTGTAATAGGGATCGCCGGGGACGATGCTGCCGCGCGCCACGGGCCGGCCGGTGAAGGCGCTCTTGTAGAGCGAGGTGAGCAGTTCGAGCGTGCGGCGGGCCTCGGGGCCGCTGAGAAGCGGGCGGCGGTTCGCATCCATATCGGCGACCAAGGCCTCGAGTTGCGCGGCGTGGGTCGAACCGACGTCGGCGGGGAAATGCTGCCATGCCTCCGTGATCGCGCTGCCCTCGCCCTCGCTGGCGGCGGCTGGGGTAAGGCGCCAATTGTCGCGATTGTAGCTATAGAGGTGGGTGAGCTCGACGGTGGCGCGTTGGTAATCGAGACGGATGTAAGTCTCCTGGCGCGGGCTGAGGGCGCTGTTGACGACGGAGGCCATGGCGCCGTTGGCGAATTCGATCATGGCCATGGAGACATCCTCGACCTCGATGGCGCGGTCGAGGGTGGCGGCCATCGCGCGGATTTCCCGCCAGTCGCCTAAGAGATGGAGGAGGTGGTCCATGGCGTGGATGCCGAGGCCCATGGTGGGGCCGCCGAGCTCGGTGGCCCATTTGCCGCGCCAGGGCACGGCGTAATAGGAAGCGTCGCGGAACCAGACGGTGTTGCAGACGGCGACGAGCGGACGGCCGAGCAGGCCCTGGTCGGCGATGCGGCGGAGATGCGCGGTCGAGGACGCGAAACGCATCTGAAAAACGCAGGACGCAAATTTGCCGGTGCGGCGCTCGGCGGCCTCGATGAGATCGAGTTCGGCCAGCGAGGCGCAGAAGGGTTTTTCGCAGAGGACCCACGCTCCGGCCGCCATCGCCTCGACGCACATCGCGGCATGGAGCGAGGGCGGGGCGGCGATGAAGACGAGGTCGGGTTTCTCGGCGGCGAGCGCGGCGCTGAAATCGGTGTAGGCGCCGGCCAGCTTGTGGCGTTCGCAGAACGCGCGCACGCGGGCCGCATCGATGTCGACGGCGGCGGTGAGCACCACGCGACCGCCGGAGGCCTCCGCGGCGCGGACGTGGGCGTCGGCGATACCGCCGGTGCCGACGAGGAGGGCGCGGTAGGTTTTTTTAACCGGGAGGGAGGGCGGGTTCATGCGGGAGAAACGGGAGCGGATCGCGGAGTGTAGACGGTGAGGCCGAGGAGGGACTGGCGGGGCGCCGGGAAGAGCCAGCTCGCGGCGTAACCGACGATCATACAACTGGAGATCGCGATGACGCCGTAGAAGTAGGGGTGGACGAGCTTGAGGCTCCAAGCGATCGAGGTGATGAGGATGCTGCTGACGACGCCGGTCGTGGCGCCCTGCCAGTTGGCGCGGCGGGTGAAGAGCCCGAGGCCGTAGCAACCGGCGAAGCCGCCGCCGAAGAGCGCGGTCAACTCGAAGGAACGGTCGAGGGCGGACTTCATGTCGGTGCTGGCGAGAATCAACGCGGTGCCGACGCCGATCAGTCCGGCGACGACGACCATCCACTTGGCCAGATAGACGCTGCCGGCCTGCGTGGGTTTTTTAGCGAAGCGTTCGTAGAAATCGACGGAGACCATGGTGGCGACGCTGCTGATGCAGCTCGACAGCGTGGACATCGAGGCGGCGAAGACGCCGGCGATCATCAGGCCGACGACGCCGACGGGAAGCTCGGCGGCGATGAACTGCGGGAATGTGGAATCGATGCTCAGGAGCGGGTTGAGCCGGGCGGGGTTGGCCTTGTAGAAAACGTAAAGGGCGGTGCCGATCGCGAAGAAGGTAACGCTGCCCGGGATGATCAGCGCGGAAAGCATCCAGACGGACCAGCCGGCTTCTTTGTCGGATTTGGTCGAGAGCACCCGTTGCATCATCACTTGGTCCTGCGGATAGGTGAGGACGCCGAGAATGACCACCAGCAGGAAGCCCCAGACCGTGGCCTTGGTCAGATCGAAGCTCCAGTCGAAGGTCTGGAGTTTGCCGTCGGCCAAGGCGGTGCGGAAGAATTCGCCGAAGCCGCCGTCGATCTGGGTGACGACATAGACGATCGCGAACAAGGCGCCGCCGAGCATGACCACCACTTGGATGACATCGGTCCAGATCACGGCCTTCATGCCGCCCATCATCGTGTAAACGATGGTGACGAGCCCCATGATGAGGATGCTGGTCACGACATCGAGACCGGTGACGGCGGCCATCGCGAGCGACGGCAGGAAGAGCACGATGCTCATGCGGCCGCCGAGTTGAAGGGTGATCGAAAGACCGCTGGCGAGGACGCGGATATTGGGATGAAAGCGGAGTTCCAGATATTGGTAGACGGACATCAGATTGAGCCGGCGGATGAGCGGCACGATCCAGATGGCGACGAAGACGGTGCCGATGAGCCCGATGAAATTGGCCGCGAGGTAGAGCCAGTTGGTCGCGAACGATTTCGCCGGGATGGCGATGAAGCTGATGGCGCTGGTGCCGGTGGCGTAGAGGCTGAAACCGGCGGCCCACCACGGGATGTTGCGGCTGCCGAGGAAAAATTCCTCGTTGGTGACCTGCTTGTCCTTGATATAAAAATAGAGGCCGATGCCCGCGGTGGCGACGAGGTAGACGACGACGATGGACCAGTCGATCCAGCCGATCAGCCGCTTGGTGAGGGCGACCGCGACAAGGGTGTGGGCGGGCGGCCCGGTCGGCGAGGCGGCGGTGAGGATGAAACCATTGGCGGCGGGCGCGGCGGTCGCGCCCACGGCGGGGCCCGCGACCGTGCCGATGGTCGCCCAACGGTCGGTGATGGTGTGATAGCTGTAGACGGTGGCGGCCCCGTCGGCGGCGAGGCCGATCGCCAGCAAGTGCGCCTGACCGCCGGGGTTCAGCACCGAGGCGAGACCGGCCGGCGGTGCGGCGCGGCGTTGCCAGCCGCCGGCGGCATCGTGGCGGAGCAGGGCGGGTTGACCGGCCGCGTCGCGGGCGAGCAACCAGAGGGCGTTGTCGTGCCTGACCGCGGACTGGGCGGCGAAGCCTTCGGCGACTCCGAGGAGAGGCGGCAGGGCGGGGGCGGTGCTCGCGACGGTGAGCCGGGCGGCATCGGTCGGCGCGAGCGGACTCGATTTCAGCGTGGTGAGGCTCTCGGCGCGACCGATCACGGCGCAGCCGAGCAGGGCGATGAGAAGGGTAACGACGCGACGGAAAGGGCGGGGCATCGCGGCGAAATTCGCGGCGCGGTCGCGGCGTTTCAAGACGCTATTTCACGAACATTCAGAGGCTCGGCCGGGAAGCAGAGCACGCCGGCGAGGTTGGCAGGCGACGGAGACGCGAGGAGCGGCCGGAGGCTTACGCCCGCACGGCGAGAGCGAGGATCTTCTCGCCGGTCAGGCGGCGGTCGGGCGGAAGGGCGTGCGGGGTTTGGTTTCCGTGGATCACGGCGACCTCCTTGAATCGTTGCTGCGTGGCCTTCACGAATTCTTCGACCGGCCGGGTCTCGCCGCAGAGCGCCATCATCTCGGGCAGCCAGCGGTGGCCGTAGCGGACGTGGTTCTGTTCGTCGTTGCGGTCAAAGGCGAGGAGGGTGTCGGCCTCGAAATCGTTGAGCTCGCGCACACGGTCCATGACGTGGGCCTTGGCGGGGAAGCTGCCGGCCTCGAATTCCATCGTCATCATCGCGTAGCGCTCGTGGGGCGGCATCTGCACGAGGATGTTGTAGAGATCGAGCGAGTGCTCGACGGTCATGAGATCGATACCGAACTTGGGGAGCTGGCGGAAGCCGAACTGGCTGTGGCGGGATTCGTCCCAAAGGTGACGCGCCATGTCGTGGTGCAGATCGAAAGGCGCGTGGGGCGTGTCGACGAAGATGGTCGCGAGGTAGTCCACGGCGTCCATTTCCATCATCAACCAGACGTAAACCATCAGGCGGATGACGCGGGCATCGGTCTGCGGATCGGCGAGCCACGAGCGCACGATGGGGGTCTCGGCGGGGTCTTGGCTGAAGACGCTGGAGCAGGTCGGATACCTGCCGCGGTTACACGTAGCGGGGTGGGCGTAGGGCGTTTTCTCATGCTGCCACACGTAACCTGCGGCGAGGGGGAGGCGGGTCTCCTGGCCGAGCCAGCCGCCGAGATCGTCGAGCGCCTGCGTGAGATGAAGCGACCACTCGCGGGCGTCGATGCCGGCGAGATAAGGCGCGATCTCTCGCGCGTGGCGTTCTTCGTCGGCGATGAACTCCTCGACGAGTTTTTTCGAGGGCCAATCGGCGAGGGGATTGGTGACCGTGAGGTAGTGCCGGTAGGCGGAGAGCAGGGCGGGCTTGAGGACTTGGTAGAAGCCGGCGGCGAGGACGAGCGGGTCTTGGGCGGTCGTGCCCACGGCCTCGGTGAAGAGTTTGCGGATGCTCTCGCGGACGGTTTCGGTGGAGCCGAAGGAGGCGAGTTCGCGACCGCGTTCGCGGAGGAAACGGGCGTGGCCGGCGGATTCCCATGCGTGCTGGCAGAGCAGGTATTTCAAATCGGGCTCGCCGACGCGGTAAACGAGCGTGGTGACGGTGCGGAGGAACTCGCGCTCGACCTCAAAGAGGAGGCGGAGGAGGCGCGCCATGTCGTTGACGGCGGCCATCCGGCCTCCGGCGGGACGAGGAGAGAGGACGGGAGTGGCGACGGTGCTCGTGGCGGTGGAAGGCATGGCGGCGAGTGGGCGGGGAGCGGGGAAGGGCGAAGCTAAAGTAGGGCGGATTTTAGTCCGCCCTACTTTACGAGCCAAGTTTTAGAGGGTGGTTCAGCAGATGCGGCCGCGTTTGCCGGCGGTGGTATGGCCGGGGGGATTCACGCCGATCCAGCGTTCGTCGATGGGCTCGCTGGCGCGCTGGTAGCGGGCGTC
>JBDNFZ010000424.1:0-1832 GCA_041689555.1 Opitutaceae bacterium
CATCAAGGAAACCGCGCTCATCGCCGCATTGAAGTCCGGTCAGGTCGCGGCCGCCGGCCTCGACGTCTTTGAGGAAGAGCCCCTCGCCAAGGACAGCGAACTCCGCACCCTGCCCAACGTCTGCCTCACCCCGCACCTCGGCGCCTCGACCGCCGAAGCGCAGGATGCCGTGGGCGTCGAGGTCGCCGAACAGATCGCCGACGTGTTGCTCAACGGCGCCGTTCGCAACGCCGTCAACCTTCCTTCCGTCGATGCCGCCACCGCCAAGCTCCTCGGGCCTTACCTCGATCTCGGCGGCAAGCTCGGCACGCTCGTCCAGCAACTCGCGGCCGCCGCCGTGGCCAAACTCCGCATCACCTATTTCGGAAAAATCGTCGATCTCGACGCCAACTCCATCACCCGCGCCATCCAACGCGGCTACCTCCGCCGCATCAGCGGCGAGGGCGTCAACGTCGTCAACGCCCCCATCATGCTCGAGCGTCTCGGTCTCGGCCTGGAGGTCGTGAAGTCCACCGAAGATTCCGATTACACCGAGTTGATCTTGATCGAGGCGATCTCCGGCGACGGCACCGTCCGCAGTGCGGCCGGCACGCTCGTCACCAAAGCCAGCAGCCCGCGCATCGTCGCCATCAACGGCCGCGCCGTCGAGGTCGCCGCCGACGGCAAGCTCCTCATCATCGAGAACGCCGACGCGCCCGGTATGATCGGCTACGTCGGCACGCTCCTCGGCCGCGACCACGTCAATATCGCCAACATGTCCCTCAGCCGCCAGCAGGCCGGCGAGACCGCCCTCATGGTCATCAATCTCGACAGCGAGCCGAGCGCCGCCGCGCGCGCGGAGTTGAAGAGCCATGCCGCTATCCGGCTCGCGAAGTTCATCCAACTCTAGTCCGTCGTGATCGCCGCCCTCGTCGTCTCCGCAGTGATCGGGTATCTGTTGGGCGCGCTGCCCTTCGGCTTCCTCGTTGCGAAGGCGAAGGGCGTAAACATCTTCGAGGTCGGCAGCAAAAACCCCGGCGCGACCAACGTCCGCCGCGTGCTCGGTCATGGCCCCGGCAATCTCGTGCTGATCTTGGACGCGGCGAAAGGGGCCTTGGCTGTGGGATTGTTCCCGTTGGTGCATCTCGTCGGACCGCAGTATTGCCCGGTCGATTCCAACGGAATGTTGGTCCTGAAGATCGTCGGGCTGATAGCCGCCATCCTCGGTCACAGTTTCTCGTGCTTCACCGGATTTAAGGGCGGCAAGAGCGTTGCGACCGGTGCGGGCGGTTTCCTTGTTCTGTTTCCCCTCGGCATGGGTATCGGCTTCGCGATCTTTGCGCTCACGCTCGCGATCTCCCGCTACATTTCACTCGCCTCGATGCTCGCGGCCGTGTCGCTGCCCTTCACGGCCTTCGCGTTTGATCAACCGTCTCCGGTGATTTCCATCTCGGCGATGATCGCAGCCTTCGTTATCTACCGCCATCGCGCGAATATCGCGCGCATCCGTGCCGGCACCGAAAGCAAAGTCGGCCGAAAGAAAACCGGCGACCCCGCCGCATGAGCGCCCGTCAGCGATTCACCATCGGTATCTGCGGCTTCGGCACCGTCGGCCAGGGCGTGTGGAAACACCTCGTGCGTTCTCGCGCGACGATCGAGGCCCGCCTCGGCGCCGACCTCGTCCTCGCCCGCGCCTCGGTGCGCGACCTCAAGAAACCGCGCGCCGTCAAGATCCCCGCCGCCAAGCTCACCGCCGATCCGCTCGCCATCGCGACCGATCCGCAGATCGACATCGTCTGCGAGCTGATGGGCGGCACCGGCCTCGCCCGCGAGGTCACGCTCGCCGCGCTCCG
>JBDNFZ010000425.1:0-2049 GCA_041689555.1 Opitutaceae bacterium
GTGCTGCTTTTCGGGAAAATGGGGAGTTGGACTTGGGGCATGCTTCTCACTGTCACTCCCGCGCTTTTAGCGCCAGCTCCAGCTCATCTCGTTTCCAGCCCGCCCCCTTTTTCACGCCTCAGGTCAGGATGTCTGAGCCTCTGCGAACCCCGCCGGGCGAACATCGAAGCGGCGCTCGTGCAGGGTCTGAGCGCCAGCCTATTCCAGATTGTCGTCCTTCACGGGTAGAGGTCGCTCAATATAACCGAGCTGTTTACTCTCCCAACTTCTTCCGCGGGACCAAGAAATTTTGAACGTAGTCGCGCACGGCCTCTCCCAATGGTGTAATCTGATGTGAGAACCCTGTGGCCTTCAACTTAGAGATATCTGCGCGAGTGAAATATTGATACTTTTCCCGAAGGATCTCCGGCAAATCAATGAAGTCTATCTCCGGGTTTCTCCCGAGTGCTGCGAAGATTGAATTGGTCAATGTGATCCAGGTATTTGCCTCGCCGGAACCGAGATTAAACAGACCGACAGACTTGGATGCTTGATCCGCGAAGTGGAGCGTCATTCGCACCGCATCTTTGACATACAAAAAGTCGCGCTTTTGTTCGCCGTCTTTATAGTCGGGATCGAGACTTTTGAAGAGCCTAACCCGTCCTGTGGACTGAATCTGTTGGTATGCTTTGTTCACCAATGAGCGCATATCGGATTTATGGTCTTCGTTAGGCCCATAAACGTTAAAATATTTCAAGCCGACAATGCGATCAAGCCAACCTTCGCGCTGCGCATATAGGTCGAAGAGGTGCTTTGAATATCCATACATGTTGAGCGGTCGGAACCGGTGAAGGTCGTCACTTGTATCGGCCATGCCTTGGGCCCCGTCGCCATAGGTTGCAGCGGAGGAGGCATAAATGAAGCGGGCATCCTGCGAGAGGGCCCAGGCCGCGAGCTCT
Organism: Opitutaceae bacterium; assembly: GCA_041689555.1. Lineage (GTDB taxonomy): Bacteria > Verrucomicrobiota > Verrucomicrobiia > Opitutales > Opitutaceae > Tous-C4FEB. The sequence goes on from JBDNFZ010000425.1 coordinate 939, forward strand.
TTTGAAACGTTGAAATTATTGTCGATCAAAAATCCGGCGTTCTTCTCGGTCGTGGCCGAGCAGGCGCCCAAGTGAAAAACCGCAGAGAAACGGCCGAAGGCGGCCGGATCCTTCGCCAAACGCGTCCGAAATTGATCGGCCTCGACGTAGTCCTCGAACTTGAGCGAAGCGAGATTCTGCCATTTCTCGTCCGTTCCCAAAAAATCGGTCACCACGATCTCAGCCAGACCGCGCCGATTCAACTCCGCGATCAGGGCGCTGCCGATGAAACCGGCGCCACCAGTGACGAGGATACGCCCATGAAGTGAACTCATATTTGGAATGATTGCAGTCTCAGCGAATGGCGAAAGCCGGGAAATCTATGGGTTTGATCCTGGCAGATGGAAAGGGCGTATCAGCTGTCTTTGGCCAGCTCGACTGACCGAGCCTTAGCGGCCAGAATCGTCTCTGCAATCAAACCACGAAAATTGAGGGTCTCCATTTTCTGCAGGCCGGAAAAAGTCACGCCATTAGGCGAAGTAACCTGATTGCGCAGGATTTCGGGTTCGACCTGACGACGGGCAAGAAGCCGAGCGGAGCCAAGGAGTGTCTCTACCGTCAATGCTTGGGCTATGGCAGGCGACAATCCAGCCGCGATTCCCGCGTCTCGGAGCGCGGCGGCAAACTCAAAAAAATAGGCCGGGCCGCATCCGCTCAGGGCAGTGAGTGCGTCCATGTCGGCCTCCTTGACTTCGATTTGCCTGCCTAGAGCACCGAGGAGAGTCTCGGTCGTCCTTCGGTCTTCCTTATCCAGAGGGTAAAGTGAGCACCACCCTGTGACCCCTGCACCGATCTGACCCGGCGTGTTCGGCATAGCTCTAACTACGTTGCGAGCGTTTGGGAAAAATTGCGTCAGGCGGCTCAATCGTTTTCCGGCCAATATCGAGACAACGAGTTTTCCAGAAGTGAGTTTCACCAATCGGGGATCGGCGTTGGTGAGGTGCTGAGGTTTAAAGGCGACAACGAGAGTAGAGGCGTTTTCGAGCAGGTCTACCAAGTCGCGGGCTAGCGCGATGCCTGTTCTTCCGGTCAAGGCGGATGCGGAAACACCGCCCCCCCCTATGCACCTCAA
>JBDNFZ010000426.1:0-3189 GCA_041689555.1 Opitutaceae bacterium
CATCTTCGACCGCTACCTCCACGCCAACCCGGCCAACGTCGGTTTCTACGAGCGCTTTATGCGCGGAGAAAAAATGCGCGCCAACTGGGTCAACGACTCCGATTTCGAGCCCAAGCCCCTCGATTGATCGGGGTCCCGACCGCTCCGGTTTCCGCTCGGCGGAAATTGCCCGGATTTTCTTTAGCCCGGGATTGCCTCGCGCCCATTCCGCCTCCTCTTTTCAACCCATGCGTTTTCCCCAGCTCCTTCTCACCGCCGCCCTCGCCCTCGCCGCGCCCGTGCTCTCCGCCCAGGGAATCCGCGAGCGCACCGGCACCATCGCCGAGCGTTACACGATGCTCTGCGCCGCCTGCCACGGTGCCAACCTCGAGGGCGGCTCCGCCCCCTCGATGCTCGACGATGTCTGGGTCCACGGCGGCGACGACGAGAGCCTCGCCAAGAGCATCCGCCTCGGCTTTCCCGAAAAAGGCATGCCCGGCTGGGGCGCCGCGATCGACGACAAAGAAATCCGCGCGATGGTGATCTTCATGCGCGAGCAACGCTCCAAGCATCAGCGCGGCAAGACCGTTTTCACCAAACCCGAAAACGCCATCACGGCCACCAGCCAACTCCACACCTACACTGTCGACACCTGGGCCGCCAAGCTCAACGAGCCCTACGGCCTCGCCTTCCTCCCCGACGGCCGCGCCCTCGTCACCGAAAAGAAAGGCGATCTCCGCATCATCGCCGCCGACCGCTCGGTCGGCCCCGCGCTCAAGGGCGTCCCCGCCGTCGACAACAGCGGTCAAGCCGGACTATTCGACGTCGTCCTCCACCCCGACTACGCGAAGAACGGCTGGCTCTATCTCGCCTACAGCGACCCGCAGAAAAACGCCGAAGGTAAAGACGTCAGCCTCACGCGCATCGTCCGCGCCAAGCTCGGCGACGACGCCCTCGTCGATCTCGCGACGATCTACCAAGGCCCGCTCGAATTTTACCGCTCCGCCGGCGGCGTCCACTTCGGCGGCCGCATCGCCTTCGACCGCGCCGGCTACCTCTATTTCGCCATCGGCGAGCGCGGCGACGGCAAGAACTCCCAAGACCTCGCCCGACCGCCCGGTAAGATTCATCGCATCTTCGACGACGGCCGCGTCCCCGCCGACAATCCCTTCGCCAAAGACCCGAAAGCCGCGCCCACCGTCTGGAGTTACGGCCACCGCAATCCCCAAGGCCTCGCCTTCCATCCCGTCACCGGCGAACTCTTCGACGTCGAGCACGGCCCGCGCGGCGGCGACGAACTCAACCGCGTCCGGAAAGGCGTCAACTACGGCTGGCCCGTCATCACCTACGGCATGAACTACAACGGCACGGCCATGACCGACCTCACCGCGAAGGAAGGCATGGAGCAGCCCCTCACCTACTGGGTCCCCTCGATCGCCCCGTGCGGCGCCAACTTCTATACCGGTGATCTTTTCCCGAAGTGGAAAAACCATCTCTTCGTCGCCACCCTCGCCGCCGAGGAACTCCGCCGCATCGAGCTCGACGGCGATAAAGTCGTTGCCGACGAGGTGATCTTCAAGGGACTCGGCCGCATCCGCCACGTCATCACCGGCCCCGACGGCGCGCTCTACGTCCTCCTCCCCTCGCGCATCGCCCGTGTCGCCCCCGCCGCCGCCGCTTCCCTGGGCTCGGGCGCAGCGCAGATCGCTCCCCGCTAAGCGGGAACTCCGCAGGAGAGTGCCCGCGAATCACGCGAACGACCGCGAATTGCGGAGGGGGAAAAGGCCTTTCTATCTTCAATCCTGCGTCCGCCTTTCGCTCATCGGATCAGTTGTTTGATCATCATTCGCGTTCTTTCGCGTGATTCGCGGGCAACCGCATTGTTCCCTCTACGTTTTCGGCGTGACGCCGTGCCCCGCCGCAATGTTCGCGACGGAAATCATCCCGCCTTCCAGCGCGAACCCGCCGTCGAACGGGTTCGTCGCCATGAACAGCGGCGTGTCCAGGTCGGCGAACTCGAAACCTCCGAGCCCCGCCGCGAAACACGCCGAGACGCTCATCGCCAGCATACTCTCGACATTGCCGCCGATCATCAGGCCCAGTCCCGCCGCCCGGGCCGCCACCGCCAACTCCCACGCCGCGACGACGCCCGACTTCATGAGCTTGATGTTCACGTAATGGGCCGCTCCCGCCGCCGCGATCCGTCGTGCGTCCTCCGCCGTGCAGGCGGTCTCGTCGGCCGCCAGCTTCCAGCCCGACTCCGCCGCGAGCGCCGACGCGCCGCTGAGATCGTCCTTCGCGAGCCACTGCTCCAGCAACGCCGGCGCGATGCCCGCACCTTTCAATCCGCGCACCAGTTCGCTCGCCGCCGCCCGGCTCATCCCGGCATTGCCATCGAGGATCAGCGGCGAGCCCGGCGCCGCCCCGTGGATCGCCGCCACGCGCGCGAGATCCCCCGCCGGCCCCGCCGCACCGCCCACCTTCACCTTGATCATCCGGATACCGCGCGCGCGGATCGCCCGCGCCGCCTCCGCCGCCTCCGCCACCGTTCCGGTCGTCACCGTCATGTCGGTCTCAAGCGTCGTGCTCGCACCGCCGAAAAATTTCCACAGCGGCTCACCGCGCCGCTTGGTCACCGCATCGAGCAACGCCATCTCCAGCGCGCATTGCGCCGAACCGCAGCCGGCCCCGCCTTTGCCAAAAAACTCCGCCGCCAGCGCCCGCCACTCCGCCGCGTCGCGCCCCGGCAGCCACGCGCGCGCGCCTTCCAGCGCCGCGAGCGCCATCGCCTGCGTCTCGCCGTTGTAGGGCGGCAGCGGCGCCGCCTCGCCGTAGCCCCGCGTGCCGTCGGCCAGCTCGAGCGTCACGAGAACGTTGTTCGCCATCGCCTGCGCCCCGCCGGAAATCCCGAACGGCACGTGCAGGGGAATGTCGAGGCGCGCCACGGTGAGCGAACGGATTGAAGTCGGGATGGACATCGCGCGATTCACTTCGAAAACAACGGCCCCGTCCACTCAGCGATACCGCAACAGCGCCCGCGGAGCCACCCCGTGCACCGCCTTGAACGCCCGCGAGAAATGATACGGGTCGTCGAAGCCCACCCGTTGCGCCGCCTCCTTCACGAGCCCGCCGTTCTCCACCAGATGCGCCGCCGCCAGCGTCATCTTCCGCCGCAGCAGATACTGATACGGGCTCGTCCCCTGATACCGC
>JBDNFZ010000427.1:0-1503 GCA_041689555.1 Opitutaceae bacterium
CCGAGGGAACTTGTAACCTAATAGGTTACAAGTTTGGGGGCCGTTTGTTTTACAAAGAAGGGTGTTGGGGGGAATCGAGCTTGGGCAGATTCGCTTCGATCTCGGCACGCCGGGACTCGTATTGGGCGGGGAGTTTGAGCGCGGTGCCGAGCGTCGCGAGGGGCTCGTCGACGGTGAAGCCGGGGTTATCGGTCGCGATCTCGAAGAGCACGCCCTCGGGTTCGCGATAGTAGATCGAGCGGAAATAAATCCGATCCATGACTGGGCTGACTTGGTGGCCGAGGGTGGCGAGGAGATCGCGCGCGGCAACTTGCGCGGCGTCGTCCGGCGTGCGGAAGGCGATGTGGTGGACGGTCCCGGCTCCGGGTAGACCGCGCGGGAGCGCGGGATCGATGAGGAGATCGACGTAGGTGCCCGGACCGCCGCCGGCGACGGCGTAGCGGGTGCGTCCGCCCGAGGTGCCGACCACGCGATGGTTCATGGGACCGGTCAGGAGGGCGGCGGTGCGCGGAGCCTCGATCATGGCGAGGGTGACGCTGTGGAAACCGCGGATGGCGTGCGCGGCGGCGATCTCCGGGTGCGGCTGGGCGGTGCGGGCGTCGGCTTCGCCGGTGGCGACGAGTTCGAGGAGGAGTCCGTCGGGATCGGTGAACGCGAGAACCTCGTCACCGAAGCGGGTGACGGGCGCGGCGGGGGCGACGCCTTGGACTACGAGGCGCGCGGCCCAGAAGGTCAGGCTGCCGGCGGGCACGGAGAACGCGATGGCGTAGGCTTGGCCGTTGCCCGGGCGACCGCGGCGCACGCCGGCCCGAGGGAAGAAGGTGAGGACGGAGCCCGGGGTGCCGACGCTGTCGCCGTAGTAGAGGTGGTAGGCGGACGGGTCGTCGAAATTGACGGTGCGCTTGATCAGGCGCAGGCCGAGGACGCGGGTGTAGAAATCGACGTTCCGGCGCGGATCACCGGCGATCGCGGTGACGTGATGGAGACCGGTGAGATCGAGGGTGGCGGCGGGGGCGGCGGTCATGGTGGCGTATGCTTCGATGTCGAAACGAAGCATGAACGCCGCGGCTTGGCAAACGGACGGGTCGCCGGGTAATCCCGATAGTCGAGGCGTGGTCAACGGAAACGTCGTTCCCGGCCGGTGGGCGCGGAAGACGCGGATTGGAGCGGAGGAAACCGTGACCCGGACGGCGGGCACGAGGGAAAGCGAACATAGACTCTGGTCTCCAAAGGGCACGATTCCCGCGCAGCCGGCCGGAGAACCCTTTTTCGGACCGAGCACGGGGTTTCCGGTGACGGAAAGCCGGTGCTCCCGGGCCCCACCGCGCCCCCGACCTACTCGTCCATTTGGATGTCTTTGTTGCGGTGGCGCGGGCAGCCGGCGCGGAGCCAGGCGTTGACGAAGCGGTCGAGATCGCCGTCGAGCACGCCTTGCGTGTCGCTCGTGCTGATGCCGGTGCGGAGGTCCTTCACCATCTGATACGGCTGGAGGACGTAGCTGCG
>JBDNFZ010000428.1:0-12583 GCA_041689555.1 Opitutaceae bacterium
GCAGCACCAAGAAGAGCATGATCCCGTCGAAATGCCCATACGAGGGATTCGTGAGAAAATACCGCCGGCTCGGCACCGCGTGCTCGGGAAACGGCTGCTCCGGATAGCCCGCCGCCAAGGTCTGCATCAACGCCCATTGCCCCTCCGCGTTCAAATCCAACCCCGGAAACGGCGGTCCGAAATGTCCCCGCGCAAACACCTCCGCCACCTCCGTCCCCGAGGTCTGAGGAGAATAAAAATGCCCCGGCGGAAATACCCACCCGCGCTCCGCCGCCTCCGCCACGAGCCGCGCATTGTCCCGCTCCAAAGCCGCCACATCCCGCCGGAGATCGGCCTTGTCGGTCTCGAGTTCGCCCACGCGGTGCTCCAGCCGACGCACCAGCTTGAACTTCCGCAGAAAATTATCCCAGGCCTTCATTTTGATTTTTCTCCCGCAGGTTCGGCCGCCACGCCCGCTCGGGCAACCGCGATGGCCGCGTCGTAAATCGCGAACGCCAGCAGCCGCGCATCGCCGTTCGCAAACCGCTCGCCCGGGCGATCCAAAACAAATTCCACGTCGGCGGCCGCGCCCGCCGCGATGATCGCCGTCGTCGTCGCAAACGCCGCGCGCCTCGTGTCGACCGCGCCGCTCCAGCCTTCTCCTCCGGCGATCCGGATCGTCAACCGCGCCGGCCGGAGCGCCGCCGCCTCGCCGGTCAATCGCACCGCCACCGGCTCGGCCGAGCGGTTCACCAGCCGGTGCCGGCCCGTCCCCTCGCTCCAACGCCACTCGCGCCGGCCGTCGCTCTCGGCCACATACCAGCCGCTTCCGTGCACCAGTCTCACCTGCGACCGCACCGCGCGCTCGCCACGCACCGTGAAGCTCTCGTGCGGCACCGCCCCGAACTCATTCACCCCCGCGATCGCCGAGAGGTTGCCCAGCACCAGCACCGCCAGCCAACGCCGGCCCCGCGGCACGAGCAGATTGAACGCGAGCGTCATCGGCAGCAGCACCCGCGACGCCGCCCCCGGATAACCTTCCCACACGGGCTGCGCCACGCACGCCATCAGCACGGCAAACACGACCCCGATCCGCCACCACGCCTTGCCCGGTTCGCGGTGCAGCAACAAAAACGCCGCCTGCGTCACCAGCGCGACCAGCACCAGCAGGCTGGCGATCTGTTCCGGTCCGCGAAGGCCGGCCGCGAATTCGCCCAAGACCACACCGCATTTCTCCGCCAGACCCGACAGCGGCACGGAAAAATTTCCCAGCCCCGCGTCGTTGCTCGGCCCCGCCTGCCAGCGCACGTAGGCCAACCACACCCCGAAGGGCACGGCCGCCAGCGCCGCCCAACCGGCCGCCCGGCACCACACCCGCAGCCCGCTCCCGCGCGGCGGGATCAGCGCCGTTCCCGCGAGCAAGCTCGTTTCCTTGGTCAGCAGCGCCGCCCCGAGCGCGAGCGCCGCCGTCGGCTTTTTGCCTCGCTCGACCGCCGCCACCATGACCGCGATCAGCAGCAGCCCCGGCGCATCGGCCAGCGAGTTTCGCACGCTCATGCACATGCCATGGGCGAAGAGCACGCCGCCCCACCGCATCAAGTTGCCCCAACTGTCCGGCGGCAACCACCGCAACAAGAGCCAGCCGAGCGCAAGCCACACCGCCACGTTCAACAGCGCGAAGGCCTGCACGATCCACTCCGGCTGCCCCAACCCCAACCCCCACGCCACCCAACTCGGCAGGATCCGCCTCGCCCGATAGGAAAGATTGTCGACTGCCGCGTTCAACCGCTCCGGCTCGTCCAACAGCGGATGCAACGCGAGTTGCACGTAATAGGTCCCGTCGTAGCCCCACGAGTCCTCGATCGTGGCGTGGGGCACCCCCTGCAATCGCGGCACGGACCGCTCGTCCGAGCGCGATCCGATCGACAACAGGCTCGTGAAGCCGAGTCCCGGCAGGTAAAACTGCGCCACCAGCGCGAGAAACACCGCCACCAGCGCCGCATAGGCGAGGCGCACACGCGCCGCCCAGACTTTTTCCCGGATAGCCTTCATGCCCGGGGAGCGCGTCCCGCCGCAGCCGCGTTTTCCCTGCGCCCGCGCTTAAATGTTGTCCGGTGTGAAAACAATCTTTCGCATCACAAAACCACCCTCCGGCATGTCAAATCCGAACCCCGTCCACCCTTCCGCGCCGCGCTGGTTCGTGGGGTTCGCACTCGTCGCGCTGCTCGGTTACGGCGTGTTTCTGGGTCTTAATTTTGCGCCCGTCGCCGGCGGCTCCGACTCCTCCGGCTACCTCAACGCCGCCCGTCTGCTCGCCGACGGCCAACTCACCGCCCCGCAGCGCGACCTCTCGGGACTCGTGGTCAGCACGAGCCTGCAGCTCCAGCCCCTCGGCTTCACGTCCGAGCCGGCGCGCTCGCGGCTCGTTCCGACTTACCCGCTCGGCCTGCCCGCCCACCTCGCTGTCGCCGGCTTGATCTTCGGCTGGAATCTCGGGCCGCTGCTCGTCGGGGTCGGTGCCGTGCTGGCCGCCATCGTTCTTTGCTATGCCGTCGGTCGCGAGCTCGGCCTTTCGCGGACCCCCGCCGTCGCCGGGGCGCTGCTTCTCGGCGTGTTTCCCGTCACCCTCTTCACCGCCATCCAGCCGCTGAGCGACGTCCTCGCCACGACCTGGGTGCTGGCCGCCGTCTTTCTTTCTCTACGCGGCAGGCTGTCGCCGCTGTGGTCGTTCGCCGCGGGTGCGGCTTTCGCCGTCGCCGTTTTTGTCCGCCCCACCAATCTCCTGCTCTTGCCTGTGCTCGTCGTCCTGCTGCCGGGCTGGCGTGCCCTCCTCGCCGCTGCGGCCGGCGGATTGCCCGGAGCGATTCTTCTCCTCGCCACCAACGCCCACCTCCATGGCTCGCCGTGGCGCATGGGCTACGGCTCGATCTTCGACTCGTTCGCCGCAGTTTATTTTTGGCCGACGTTGGGACACTTCGCCCTGTGGCTTGGTTTGTTATTACCCGCCGTGGTGCTCGCCTTGCCCTTCGCCACGCTCGGGCGTTCCCGAATCGCCCCCAGGATAGCGATCGCGCTCGGGCTGTGGTTTGCGATCCCGGTCGTGTTCTACGCCTTCTACGAGGTCTCCCATGAAGTCTGGTGGTGCCTCCGCTTTATCTTGCCCGCTACTCCGGCCCTGATTCTTGCCGCCCTCCTCGGGCTTCAGGGGATTCTCGCTTCGCGACCGCGCGCGCTGGTCGCCGCCTCCGTTGGCATCGCCCTTTGTGGCGCGGGTGCCTCGCTCCATTGGACCCGACATTTCCATATTTTGCTCACGAGGACCTATGAGGAGGCCTACGCCGACATCGGGCGATGGGCGCGCGATCAACTCCCGCCCGAGGCCGTGCTCCTTTGTTACGCCGAGAGCGGAGCGATCCACTATTACACGTCGCTGCCGATCTTGCGCTGGGAGCAAATCGGCCCCGGGGAGTTTTCCCGTCACGCCGCCCATCTGACCGGTGCCGGTCGCCCCCTGTATCTGTTGCTCTTTCCATCAGACGAGGAATCGGTCTTCCGCGACCGGCTTCCCGGCCGTTGGGAGAAAAAGGCCACAGTTTCCGGCCGCAACTTCTGGCGCTATCTCGGTCCCGCCACACCATGAGCGCACCCGTCCGCCGCTGGCCACTGCCGCTCGCTGCTCTCGCCGCGTTCGCCCTTTTTCTCACGCTCATCGCGCAATTCTGGCATCCCGTCTACGGCCTCACCGCCCTCATCCAACTCGATGCCCCCAACGACAACCTGAAAATCGCTGCTTTCCGCGAGCACCCCGTCTATGTCCACCGCGACACCGGCGGCTACGACGGCCTCTACTACGCCCAGATCGCCTACGACCCGCTGCTCCGCTCTGCCGAGTTGCCTCCCGCGATCGACAACCTCTCCTACCGCGCCCGCCGTATTCTCCCGCCCGCCGTCGCTTGGTTGGCCGCCGCCGGCCAACCCGCCGCCATTGTTCACGTCTATTCGTTTTTGAACGTCGCCACGTGGCTCCTCCTCGCCGCGCTGCTGTGGCGCTGGCTGGCCGTGACTGATTTCCGCGGCTACCTCGCCTGGGCCGGCATCCTCTTTTCCTGCGGCTGCCTCAGCAGCGTGCGCCTCGCGCTCACCGATCTCCCGATGACCGCGCTCCTCGCCGCCGCGCTTTTCGCCGCCGAGCGCGCCCGCCCGCGCTCCGCCTCCGCGTGGCTCGCCGCCGCCGCCCTCGCCCGCGAGACCGCCCTCCTCGGTGCCGCCGGCCTCGTCACCCTCCCCTGGTTCTCTCTCCGCAATGCGCTCACTGCCGTCATCGTCGCCGCCCCGCTCTTCGCCTGGCTCGGCTACATCCGCTGGCGTATCGGCCCCGCCGACGCCGGCTGGGCAAACCTCACTCTCCCCCTCTCCGGTCTCATCGAAAAATCCGCTACCGCCGTATCCGACCTTTCGCTGCTCGAAGACAAGCTCCTCGCGTGGACCACCCTTCTCGCCGTCCTCGCGATCATCGTCCAAGCCGGTTTCTTCCTCACCCGCTGGCGCCTCTTCGTCTGCGACGCGTGGTGCCGCGTCGGCGCCGCCTACGCCGCGCTCATGCTCACCCTCGGCACCGCGGTTTGGGAGGGCTACCCCGGTGCCTTCACCCGCGTGCTGCTTCCGCTCACGCTCGCCTTCAACGTCCTCGCCCTCCGCACCCGCGCCGCTCTCGCGTGGCTCATAATCGGCAACCTCGGCGTCTTCGCCGGCTTCCTCGTGCTGCGCGATTTCCCGGTCAACACCCGCGAGCTCTTCGCCGGCCACGCCGGCACCGCCGCGACCGTCGTCCAAATCGACACCGGCTGGTTCGGCGCCGAGCGCGACGCGAAGAATCTCTGGGCTTGGAGCCAGGGCGACGCCCGGATCGCGATCGACACCTGGTCCGATCGCGCCGTCGACGCCCGGCTCGATTTCTCCCTGCGCGCCCTGACTCCGCGCACCGTCGTGATCCACCGGTCCGGCCGCGAACTCTGGCGGGGCTCCGTCGGAGAAAAAACCTCCCGCTTCAGTGTCCCCCTGCGGCTCGCTCCCGGCCGCACGACTCTCGATTTCTCCTCCGACACCGCCCCGACCCGCGAGGGCCCCGACGCCGGTGCCCGCGCCCTCGCCTTTGCGCTTTATGATCCGCGTCTGAGCGTTCCCACTCCCTAGCGCCGCACCATGCCCGCTCCGCTGCTCCTCGATCTTTCGCACACGAGCCACACCCGCGCCCGCACCGGCATCCAGCGCGTGGCCCGCTCCCTCTGGCGCGAGCTCGGCCCCGCCGCCCGGCCGTTCACGTATGATCCGGCCCAACGCGCTTGGCGCCCGCTCGACCCCTGGGAACTCCGCAACCTCGCCCTCGATTCCTTCGCCACCAAGCGGGGCGCTTCCTGGCCGCTGACCGCGCGCATTCGCGGCCACACCCGCCGCCTCTTTTCCGCCCCGCCTCCCGCCTCGAGCCTCCCGCCTCTCGCCTATAATTCCGGCATTCTGATGCCGGAATTATTCTCCCCCGCCGTCGCCGCCGCCCTGCCCGCCCTCTTCGCCACGACCGCCGGTCCCCGCGCCGCCGTCTTTCACGACGCCATCGCCCTGAAGTTTCCCGAACTCACCCCGTCGAAAACCGTCGCGCGTTTCCCCGCCTACCTGCGCGAACTGCTCGTCTTCGACGGCATCGCCGCGACCTCCGACGACTCCCGCTCCTGTCTCCTCGACTACTGGCGCTGGCTCGGCATCCCTGCCTCCGCCCAACCCGTCGTCACCACCATCCCCCTCGGCATCGATCTTCCGCCCGTCTCTCGACTCTCACCTTTTAACTTTCAACTTCCGCCCTCCGGCTCTCAGCCCTCAGCTCTCGGCTCTCAGCTTTCACCGCCCCCCACCGTCCTCAGCGTCGGCAGCATCGAGGGACGCAAAAACCACCTCGCCCTCCTCGACGCCTGCGAATCGCTCTGGTCCACCGGTGTCCGTTTTGAGCTGCGCCTCATCGGCCTCGCCCATCCGCAAACCGGCCGCCCCGCCCTCGCCCGCATTCGCACCCTCCTAGCCGCCGGCCGTCCCCTCCGCTACGACGGCCCCGCCAACGAGGCCGACCTCGCCGCCGCCTACACCGCCTGCGCTTTCACCGTCTACCCTTCGCTCATCGAGGGCTTCGGCCTGCCCGTCCTCGAAAGCCTCGCGCGCGGCAAACCCTGCGTCTGCTCCTCCCTCGGCGCCCTCGGTGAATCCGCCCGCGGCGGCGGTTGTGTGACGATCGACCCCGTCGACGCATTTTCCCTCGCCGCCGCGATCGGTCGCCTGCTCGCGACGCCGGGCGAGTTCACCGCCCTCGCCGCCGCCGCCCGCGGCCGGCAGTTCCGCTCGTGGTCCGACTACGCCGGAGACCTCGCGACTTGGTTGGCCGCCCTGCCGCGACGAGCCTAGTTCGCCGCCCTACCGACTTTGGACCCGCAAGGTCGGGCGCGCATCTGCCGAGTTGGCGGTAGGCAGCTCGCTTGCGAGCGCTCCGGTCGCCGAGCGCTCGCAAGCGAGCGGCCTACGAAGGCGGGTGCGATACACCGCCAACTCGGAGATGCTCCGCAGGGTCGTGCGCGCTCGTGTTTGCGTTTGCCAAGCGCCGAGAGGCGCGCAGCGTTTTGCCCAGACATGGCGCTCTCCTTCTTTAGCAAAAACAAAAAGGCCGTTCAGAACCGCTTCCGCGACGATTACGCGACCAAGATGCGGTTAAAGTATGACCCCTACTACCACGCCATGGAGTCCCAGCACGGGACCAATGTGCGCCTCCACGGTCGCGACATGATCATGCTTTCGAGCAACGATTATCTCGGTCTTTCTTTTCACCCCAAAGTCATCGAAGCCGGCCGCGCCGCCCTCCTCAAGTGGGGCACCTCCACCACCGGCGCCCGCATCTCCAACGGTTCCCGCGCCTTCCACATCGAGCTGGAGGAAAAGATCGCCCACTTCCTCGGCCGCGAAGCCTGCCACGTCCACTCCGCCGGCTATCTCTCCTGCATCTCCAGCGTCGCCGCGTTTGCCCAGAAAGGCGACATCATTTTCGCCGACAAAAACATTCACTCCTGTCTTTGGGAAGGCATCCAGCTCTCCCGCGCCACCGTCGAACGTTTCTCCCACAACAGCCCCGACGACTTCCGCGAAGTCGCCGCCGCCGCCTCGACCAGCGATGCGCCGAAGCTCCTGGTGATCGAAGGCGTCTACTCGATGGAGGGCCACATCGCCCGCCTGCCCGAGCTTACCGAGATCGCCGAGGAGCACGGCTGCTTCACCGTCCTTGACGACGCCCACGGCTTCGGCGTCCTCGGCCGCCACGGCCGCGGCACCGTCGATCACTTCGGCCTCAACGACAAAGTCGACGTCATCTGCGGCAGTCTCTCCAAGTCCCTCGCCAGCACCGGCGGCTTTATCGCCGCCTCGCGCGACGCGATCGAGTATCTCCGCACCAGCGGCAAACAGACCGTCTTCAGCGCCGCCATCAGTCCCGCCTCCGCCGCCTGCGCCCAAGCCTCGCTCGAAATCATGCAAAAAGAGCGCGAACACCACGACCGTCTCTGGGCCAATACGAAAAAGTATCGCGCCATCCTCAAGAACCTCGGCCTCGACACGTGGGGCAGCGAGACCCCGGCGACGCCCATCGTTCTTGGCTCCAAGGAGCGCGTCTATCCGTTCTGGAAAGCCCTCCTCGAAAAAGGCGTCTTCACCGTCATGTCCATCGCCCCGGCGGTGCCCGTCGGCAAGGACCTCATCCGCACCGCGATCTCCGCGATGCACACCGACGAGCAGCTCGATAAGATCGCCGACGCGATGGCCTACGCCGTCAAGAAACTCTGAGTCGCCGGCTCAGCCCGGCCCTCAACGTCTCCGCCGCATCCGCCCAGGTCGGCAACATCCGGGTCGCCGCCTCGGCTTCCAACTGCGCCACGCGCGCATCATCGGTCAACACTCGGCGCAACGCCTCCGTCCACGCCGCGCGATCATCCACCGCTACGGCCACGCACCCGCCTTGGTCTGCATTCTCCCGGAGCACCGGCAGATCGCTGCACACGCACGGCACCCCTTGCCACAACGACTCCAACAACGGCAGTCCGCAACCTTCGGCGATCGTGGGAAACACGCTCGCCCGGCACCGCGCGTAAAGTTCCCCTACCGCCGCATCGTCCGCCTCGGCATGGTAACGCAGCCCGGGATGCCGTTTCGCCAGCGTGCGCACCCGCTTCAGAAGCGGTTTGCCGAAAAACGGATTTACCCGCCCCACCAGATGCAACTCGAACGCGAGCCCTTCGCCCCACAGAGCCTCGGCCACATCGAGCAACAGCGTCTGATTTTTTCGCGGCTCCAGTATTCCGACCGAGAGTAAAGCGGCGGCGCGCTTCGCGGTGTCCGTCCGACGCCGGCGGGACCCGGAGCCCGAGTCGGCGCCCAGCGCAAGCACGGACACCTCCGGCGTCAGCACCAAGCCCTGCCAACGCCAGAAACCCGCGAGTTCCTCGCGACTGGCGGCGGACACCGCCCACACCCGATCAAACTTCGCGAGCAACTTCAGGTAGCCCGGATGCCGCGCCACGCTCTGCGGCCAGGTGATCTGCGGGAACTTGAGCGGGATCGCATCGTGAAAAATCGCCGCCTTTCGCCCCGGGCCCCCCGCCAGGAAATCATCGAAACCCGCGCGCTCTTCTCCGGAGAAGAGCTCGCCGGTCAGGAACCAATCGTCCGCCTCCATCCGTCGGTCCCACTCCGACCAACGCACCGGAGTGACCGCCGCCCCGAGCTCTTCGGCCAACCGCGCGCTCACGCGCAGCAAGCCGGAGCGATGCCCGGCTCCGCGCGCTTTGGTGACATCGAAAAAAATCATGGTCGTGGACCCGCGATCGCCGCCTCGAAATGGGCGCACAAACGGGCCGCGTTCTTGTGCGCGTCGAAGTTCTCCTCGACCCAGCTCCGCCCCGCCACGCGGAAGCGCTCGGCCAGCCCATCGTCGCTGGCCAACCGCCGCACGGCCGCCACCCACGCGGCGGGCACGTCCACGGGCGCAACGATTCCGTTTTCCCCGTCGGCGATCGCCTCGGTCGTCCCGGCCGTGGGCGAGGTCACCACCAGGACCCCGCAGGACATCGCCTCCGGAATCACGTTGGGCAATCCGTCGCGGTCCCCGCTCGGCGCAATCACGCCGGTGTGCAACAAAACGTCGGCCCACGCGAATTGCTCCCAGACGTCGTGCTGCGGCAGGTGCCCGCAGAACGTCACATCGGCCCCGATCCCCAGTTCACCCGCCTGCTTTTCCAACCCCGCCCGCAAAGGACCGTCCCCGACGATCCGGGCCCGGAAGGGCACGCCGGACGACCGCAAGGCCGCGTAGATCCGGAGCTGATGATCCAGCCCTTTCTTTTCCACGAGCCGCGCCACACAGATCAGGTGGATCGGCGCCCGCGAAGCCCGCAGGGGCTTCATCGCCGGCAAGCGGTCAAGTCCCCGTCGGATTCGAAAAACCTTGTCCGCCCGGATTCCGCCACTCAGCAGCGCGGCCCGTCCCATCTCGGTCGAGGTGTGGACAAAGGCCGCATGTTCCAACTTGTCCTTCAGCCACCAATCCCCGCCGTGCTCGAAAATATCGTAGGCATGCGCCGCGGCGCTGTAACGGTGTCCATCCAAACGCCACAGCAACCAAGCCGCCGTGGCCGGGGCCCCGCCCCAAGCCGCGTGGACGTGGGTCGGTCTGCGCGCGCGGAAGCTCGCGGCGAAGAGACAGGCAAACCCGGCTCCCAGCATGTTCTCCCAAAAATTGATCCACGATGGCGGCCGCCGCGTGAACAAGCCGTGCAGGACCTGCCGCAGCACCGCCGGGCGCCGCCAACTCTCATACGGTATCATCCAGAAAAGCGTCAGGAGCCGCCACTTGTTGAAACGGACGACGGGCAGCCCGCGAAAGGAATTCAACCCGCCCCAAAGTGAATAGAGCCTGAGATCGACCGCTTGCGCGCGCATCGCCGTGATCTCCCGTTGGAGAAAGGTCTCCGTGCTCTTGGGAAACGTCGTAAATAAATAGGCGATGACCGGCTTCGATTCAGACAATGTGATCGAAGAATAGAGTTCCCCTCCGCGCGCGGCCAAGCGGATTTAAACCGCTGCATCTTAAAGGGTGCGTCTGCCGTTTGGCGGTAGGCCAGCTCGCTTGCGAGCGCTCCGGTCGCCGAGCGCTCGCCAGCGAGCTGCCTACAGACGCAGGTGCTGTTCACCGCCAACTCGGAGGGCTTCCGATTTGTAACGGCACCGAACCTCTGCGCCCCCTCGTGGAACGCTCCCCAGCCCCCAAACGCTCGCGTCTACAGCGCGACCTGAGACATAAACCGCGCGATCGTCCGCTCCAATTCGTTCGGCTGGGAAACGAACGAGAGCCTGAGCGCGTCAAAATGGGAGCACGCCTTCGCATACCAAACCATGTCGGCGGCGTTGAGACTCAAGATTTCGTCATACTCGTGTGACTGAAGATCGTAGCAGGGATTCTTCCGGTCGGGATTAACGTTGTCGCGGATCGCCGTCATCGGCGCCGAAATGCCAAACTTCTTCCGGAGCAAAACGAGCGACTCGGGATAACGCTCCGCCAGACCGATCCATGCAAAATCCGCGGGCGCCTTTTCACCCGAATAGCGGACGATCTCGTTTCGCACGCTCTCCATCCGGGCAAACTGCAGGAGCGTCAGATTCTCGGCGTGCAGTCGCACACTGGCTTGGTTCCGCAGGTCCGGAATCCGCAAAAAATGGTGATAGTTCGAGACCACCCGCTCGACCGGGTGCCTGACGATCGTGATGAGCTTACGCCCGGGAATGATCCCGTCGTAGGCATCGGCCGAAAAATGCCCGTGGATACACGTTGTTCCCGCCGGCACCGCCTCCCGCCGGAAATCGTCTCCGTAGTTAAGCCATAGCCCGGAGCCATGAATCTGACGTAACGCATGGCGAAAACTCGTCCCCGCGCATTTAGGAATGTGAACGCTGACAACCATGGGGTAATTCCCGGAAAATGGTATTCGCGCTGCAAGTATTTTGTCGGCCGGGGATTAATCGCATTTGAATTTCATCAATAATTATCGAGTCGGCCGTGCGGCCGCCAACCTCCGCGGGAAGGAGTTTCTCGCCGTGGGAATCACCCCTCGACCCGGCCGCCATCGACTCCGTTGATCGGCGGGAAAATCCGTCGGTTCAATTTTGCCTTGGCGATCTCATTGGCCAGCTCGACGACCTCGTCGATCAACAGAGTCGGATCCTCGTCGTAACGAAGCTTCACGAAATTTTCCTTCGCGCGCTGGTAGCTCGAAGGATCCCGCATCCAGCCGTCGATGATACGGGAAAAATCGGCCACGTTTTCGATCTTTTCGGAAGCCGCGCCATTGCGGAAAAATTTCCACGTGAGCTGCTCCTGCGGCATAATTCCCTGAAAGGCATTGAAGATGATCGGACACCTGAAATGCAGGGCCTTCGCGCATGTGGTCGTGCCGCCGCGGGTGACGATGGCATCGCTGGCCTGCATGAGGAGGTGAACCACATCGGAGTAGCCTTCGATGTAACAGTTGAACTCGGGATGATTCGCACGCCAATGCACGAGGTCGTTGTAAGTTTCTTTGTTCTTACCGCAGATCACGATCGCCTGCACCCGATCCGCGTGCCGGGCCAGCACCGGCAGCAAGTCCAAGTGTTGGTTGGCGCCGTTTCCTCCGGTCGCGAGAAAAACGGTGAAAAGATTCGGCCGGAGTCCAAAACGTCTGACCCGAAGGGTGGAACGTTCGTCGGGCGCGATGGTTTCAAGCACCGATCGCGGCAGCATGAGATTTCCCCTTACACGCGACCGTTCGGGCGCGATTCCCGACTTGACCGCGTAATCCCGCGCCGTCGGTGTGCGCGAGAAATAGAGGTCGGCCGAGGGCTCGATCCAGTTGCGCGAATAACCCCACCCTCCGGAAAATTCGCCGCAATAAGTCACACAGCGCACCCGGTTGGCGCCCAGCGTTGCCCGCGCGAGCTGGAAATATCCGCGGTTCAGGCAATCGTGAACGCTCAGGATCAAATGCGGACGGTAGTCGCGCAAGACCTCGAGATAGTAGGCCCGGCCAAACGTGACATCGCGCCGGTTGAGGTAACTGAGCAACTCGACGAAGGCGTAAAAAGCCGAATGAAACCAAGGCGCCACCGTTTGAATTTTGTTGTAAAAGCCTACGCCCGCCCGGTTCACCACGGAGGATTTCTCCAACATCTGCTCGATCCGCACATCGATCTGATGCCGATAGAGCTGAAAGCACCATTCGGCGAAAGCCTCGGCGCGCGCATCATGTCCGCCTCCGGTTGATGAGGTGAGAATCAGGATCCGAACTTTTGACATGGCGACGGGGAAACAGGGAACTCAAAGGCGACCGGCACCGAAGGCGACCCCGTGCATGGCGTTGGGAGAGGGAGGCTCGAAGCAGAAAACCGCACGTTCAACGGGCCTGCTTGAACACGATACTCACGTTGGCACCACCGAAGCCGCTGACGTTGTTTAGGGCGACCTTCGGCTGCGTCGGAACCGTAGTGCGGA
>JBDNFZ010000429.1:0-4084 GCA_041689555.1 Opitutaceae bacterium
AGGAGGCCCATGAGCGCCTCGGGATGGACGAGCGAGAGTTTCTCGATGGTGTCGGGATAAATGCCTTTCAGCATCATGATGATGCCGAAAACCATGGTGGTCGCGCCGACCACGGCGGTGCCGATGAGCACGGGCTTGGCGGTGGCTTTGAAGGTGTTGCCGGCGCCGTCGGCTTTCTCGAGCTGGTGTTTGGCGTAGGCGAAGTCGGGGGTGAAGCCGAAGTCGCGTTGGATCTCCTCGGTGATGCCGGGCTTTTGCTCGATCTGGGAGAGTTCGTAAACGGACTGGGCGTTGTCGGTGACGGGGCCGAAGGAGTCCACGGCGATGGTGACCGGGCCCATGCCGAGAAAGCCGAAGGCGACGAGGCCGAAGGCGAAGATGGGCGCGGCGAAGGCGAACGGTGCGGGCATCATCGCGATGACGGATGCATGTTGGGAGAAGTGGTAGGCGCCGAACATGAGCGCGAGGATGCAGAGGCCGGTCCAGAAGGCGGAGAAGTTGCCGGCGACGAGGCCGCTAAGGACGTTGAGGGAGGCGCCGCCCTGGCGGGAGGAGGTGACGACCTCCTTGACGTGGCGGCTCTCGGTCGAGGTGAAGGCCTTGGTGAACTCGGGGATGAGCGCGCCGGCGACGGTGCCGAGCGAGATGATGGTGGACAGGACCCACCAGAGCTCGGGATTGCCGGCGAGGTCGTGGAGGAGCGCGTAGCTGGCGACGTAGGTGACGGCGATCGAGACGATGGAGGTGAGCCAGACGAGGTTGGTGAGGGGCTGCTCGAGGTTGAAATCCCGGGAGCCGCGGTAGAGGAGTTTGCTGACGTTCTCGTTGACGAGGTAGCTGACGAGCGAGGTCACGACCATCAGAATGCGCATCGCGAAGAGCCAGATGATGAGCGTGGCGCAGAGGGCGGGGGCGGCGGCGAGGGCGATGGCGAGGAAGGCGATGAGCGCGACGCCGGTGACGCCGTAGGTCTCGAAGCCGTCGGCGGTGGGCCCGACGGAGTCGCCGGCGTTGTCGCCGGTGCAGTCGGCGATCACGCCGGGGTTGCGGGGATCGTCCTCGGGGAGGTTGAAGACGATCTTCATGAGGTCGGCGCCGATGTCGGCGATCTTGGTGAAGATGCCGCCGCAGATGCGGAGGGCGGCGGCGCCGAGGGATTCGCCGATGGCGAAGCCGATGAAGCAAGGGCCGGCGAGATCGGACGGCACGAACTTCAGGATGCAGATCATGAAGAACAATTCGGTGGCGACGAGGAGGAGGCCGACGCTCATGCCGGACTTGAGCGGGATGGCGAGGGTGGCGAGGGCGTTGCCGCGGAGGGCGGAAAACGCCGAGCGCGAGTTGGCGACGGTGTTGATGCGGATGCCGAACCAAGCGACGGCGTAGCTGCCGAGGATGCCGAGGACGGACGCGAGCAGGATCATCGTGACGGCCCCGGCGGTGTTCCCGGCGAGCCCGCCGAAGTAATAGATCATGCAGGCGGCGATCAGCAGCCAGAGGAGCGCGAGGAACTTGCCCTGCTGCCAGAGGTAGGTCTTGCACGTTTCCCAGATAAGCTGGGAGACGGCGCTCATGGAGGCGTGGACGGGGAGCTTCTTCGTCTGGATGTATTGGAGCCAGCCGTAGATGACGCCGACGACGCAGACGACGAGGCCGATCAGCAGCACGTTGGTGCCGGAGAGCGCGCCGCCCATGAAGGAGACGGCCCCGAGATCGGGGATTTTGATGTTGGCCTCGCTGGCGCGGGCGGCGGAGGGGGCGAGCAGGGGAACGAGGGCGGCCAATGCAGTGGCGCCCGACAGGCGGGTTTTGGGAATGAGCATGGAGAGGGTTTCCGACAAACGGGGGTTGCTGACTGAAATGAACGTGGGACCGAACGCGGGGGTTGGGCGAGGATTTTTTGGCCGGAGAGCGGGGCAGTGGGGCCGGGGCGCCTCTGCCGGTTGGCGTTAGGCCGCTCGCTTGCGCGCGCTCCGGTCGTCGAGCGCTCCGGTCGCCAAGCGCTCGCAAGCGAGCGGCCTACAAAGGCGGGTGCGATGCACCGCCAACTCGGAAAGCGCCCGTGGGGCAGGGGCGGGGGAGCGACTTGACCCCAACGCGCTGCGGGATTCGGCGTGCTCGAACCAGCGCGTTGGGGTCAACGCGCTCCACCTCGAGCTCGGACTGCGGCGTTCCGGTTTAGGGCCGGGGGAGCCAGGTGAGGACCTGTTTGTCGGCGAGGAGTCGGGCGCGGAGCAGGGCGCGGTCGATGGCTTGGACAGAAGAGCGTTGCTCGATGGCGTGGGCGGCGGCGGTGGCGGCGCTTTGGCCGAGGACCATGAAGACGGGCTCCATGCGGATGGAGCCGTAGGCGATGTGCGTGGCGGAGAGGGCGACGGGCACGAGGAGGTTTTCGCACTCGGCGGCGTGCGGGACGATCGCGCCGTAGGCGACGGGGTAGGGCGAGGGGACCTTCACCTGGACGTCGCCCTCGTTTACGACGTGGCCGGCGGCGTTCACGTAACGCCGGGTGTTATGCGAATCCATATTGTAGGCCCCGAGGCCGACGGGGTCCGGGGCGACCGTGCGGCCCATGCAATGGTGCTCGGTCATCACGACCTCGCCGGTCATGCGCCGGGCTTCGCGGACGTAGAGTTGCGAGGGCCAGCCGCCCGTCTCGGTGAACTCGTCGCGGGTGACGCCCCAAGCGGCGGCCTCGGTGCGGATTTTTTCGGGGACGCGCGGGTGCGACGCGAGCGTCCAAAGCAGGCCCTGCACATAGGCGAGGTGCGCGGCGCGGATGCGGTCGCGCGTGGCGTAGTCGGCCTCGGGGTAGGCGTAGTTCTCGCCGATGAAGTCGGTGGAGAAACCGGTGTTGTTATTGGTGTCGGTCTTGAAATTGGGCATGCCGGCGTTGTGGAGCGGGAGGATTTTCAGGCCGGCCTCGAAATTGCGGAGAAGGAGCTCGTAGTGGCGGGCGTCGTAGTTGGCCGGTGCGGTGAACGGGATGCGGTTGGCGGGGTGGTTGGTGAGACAGAGACGGAGATTGTAGGCCTGCACGCGGGCGTCGCCGGCGCCCTCGACGCCGGGGCCGGTGGCGGCGATGCCGGGGAGGAGGCCGCTGCCCGGATCGCCGGGGACGACGTGGGGCGAGACGCCGGGGAGAAATTGGTGGGC
Organism: Opitutaceae bacterium; assembly: GCA_041689555.1. GTDB lineage: Bacteria > Verrucomicrobiota > Verrucomicrobiia > Opitutales > Opitutaceae > Tous-C4FEB. Next base: position 3,157 of record JBDNFZ010000429.1, read on the forward strand.
GGTGGCGCGGAGGGTTTGGACGCCGTTGAGGGTTTCGCCGAACTCGGCGTTGGCCTCGCGGCCGACGCGGTAGGCGACGCCGGCCTTGGCCATGAGGTCGCCCTCGTAGGTGGCGTCGATAAACATTTGGGCGCGGATGATACGGCCGGATTCGAGGCGAATGGCGGTGAGACGCGGGCCGGATTTTTCCACGGCGCGGGCGAGGTCGAGGCCCTCGCCGCGGAGCACGGTGAGTTGGTTTTCGCGGACGAAATCCTCAAAGATCCCCGCGGCCACGTGCGGCTCAAAGGTCCACATCGCGGGCTCGCCCGGATCGGTGGCGGATTGGCCGACGCTTTTGTAGGTGCCGCGGGCTTGGTGGTTCCACGCCTCAGGGCGAGCGTAGTGGTGGGCGACGCGTTCGTAGAACTCGCGCGCGAGGCCGCCGATGGCGCGCTTGTTGCCGATGTCGGTCTGGCCGAGGCCGCCGCTGCTCAGGCCGCCGAGACGGGCCTCGGGGCTCACGAGAATGACGGAGTGGCCCATACGGTGCGCCTGCACGGCCGCGATGACGCCGCCGGCGGTGCCGCCGTAAACGCAGATATCGGTTTCGAGCGGGGAGGGGGAGTGAGTCGGAACCGCGGCCCCGATAGAGACGGTGGTGAGAGCAAGGTAGCAGACGAAGGCACGGGGTTTCATGCGGGTGTGATGCGAAGCGTGAACGGAACCAGAGTCAACCGAAGGCTCGCGAGAACGGGTTGGGCGCGCGAAAGGATTTACTGGCGCGGGGTGGGTCGGGGCGCTTGGCTCGTCCTCGTCACGCACCCGCCAGGGTGGCGAAATGGTAGACGCATGGGACTTAAAATCCCCTGACCGTAAGGTCGTGCCGGTTCGAGTCCGGCCCCGGGCACCAGTCCGTGCGTTGGCGTGATTGATTGCCCAACCCGAT
>JBDNFZ010000430.1:0-4681 GCA_041689555.1 Opitutaceae bacterium
CCGCGTCCACTGCACCGCCAGAAAAGCATCCGGCACGAGCGCCTCACGTTCCCGCGTAACGTCGATCACCACCGGGACAAGAAACGGCGTTCCCTACGCGATCGGCCGCGCGCGTTCCCCGGCGAGAAGCCACTCAAGTCGAAAGCAGCCTTCTCGCCGCCGCTGCGTGGTGGACGAAATCACCCGCAGCAGCGTGCAATCGCAGATCTGGCGCCTGACCTTCGCGTCCCGCGCATCGCCGCCGATGAGTTCGTTTTCGTCGAACCACACTTCGGGCCGGCCGTGCGCAATGCCTCCGCAAGATGATGCGCGGCGGCGACATCGTCGCGGACATAGCTCGGGAAAATCGCGGATTCGGGCGGGGAAGCGGGAAGAAAAAACGCTCAACACCCGACGCCGAACTTTTAACGCTTAACTTCGCGCCGGGCCGTGTCTCAGCCCCGGTAGGCCGCGGTTTGCCCGCGTTCGAACCATGCACGAAGCGCCTGCAGGCAGGCGGCCTACGGCAAGCGATCCGTCACTTTGCCATCTCACTGTCGCCCGCCGGCGTGCCCGCCAGATAGGCGATCAGGTCCGCCATCGCTTGCGGAGGCAGCGCCGCCTCGAGTCCCTCCGGCATCAGCGACCGGCCAGAGCTCACGAGCAGCCGCAATTCGTTTCTAAAAATCACGTGCTCCGCGCCGTCGAGACCGCGCAAAGTCAGGCTGTTGCTCGCCTCGGTCACCAGCATCCCCGCGAGCGAACGCCCGTCGAGCAGCGTCGCCGCATAGAGCATGTAGCGGTCCACCACCGCGCGGTTCGGATCGAGAATATGGGTCACGAGATACGGCGCGCTGCGGTCTTTCACGACGGCGATGTCGGGTCCGATCAGTCCGCCGGCGGTTGCGCCGAATGCGTGGCATGCCAGGCAGTTCGCGGCGAACACCGCCGCGCCCTTGGCCGCGTCACCCCGCCGGTTGCCGAGCGCCGACAACATGCGGTCGATCTCCGCCTGCCGATTCGGATCCATGCCCGCCTGGAACACGCGCGTCGCACGCACCGAGAGCTTCGCATCGATGTGATGGGTCATCCGCTGCTTCTGCGCCGGGTCGATCTGCGGAAGCATCGTCGGATCCGCCTCCACGCGGTCGAGCAACACGTGCGACCACGCCAGACGACTCGTTACCAGCTCGATCACCGCCGTGCGCACCGCCGGGCCATAGCTGTGCCAGCCGGCCAGCGCCCGCGCGGGCACTTCGGGGCGATTCATCCGCGCGAGCGTTGCGACCGCCGCCACCTGCACGTCCGCCGGCACCCGCGGTTCCAGCAGGCCGGCGACCAACTCGAAATCCTCTTTCTGCTGCGTCCGGTTGCGGCCCAAGATTCGCACCGCCGCGACGCGCTCCGCACCCGGGGCCGTCCCGTTCACAGCGATCCGCCGCGCCGCCGCGAACAGCTCGTCCGTATCCGCCAGCGCCCGCCGCATCGTTTCGTCCGCCGAGCGCTCCAGTTGCGCGAGCGTCTTGTTGTTCCGGTGCAGCCAGTCGAGCAACTGCCCGAGCGCGGACAACGCCCCGGTCATCTCTCCCGCCCCACGCCGTCGCACGATCGCCTCCAACAGGCTCGCCAACGCCTTCGCGTTCTCCGTCACGGTCGCGACTTCGATGAGCAAACTTTCGTCCGCCTGCCCGTCGCGCTGCAACGCCGCCATCAACGTCGCCGCGTGCGGGAGCGCCGAACTGAGCGCCGCCGCCTTCACAAACCGGTCGCGCTCGCCAAGCAAGAGCCGCGCGAGCGCCTCGCCCGCCGCCTCCGTTTTCCATTCGCCCAACGTGTAGGCCGCCTGCAAACGCACCCCGGCATCCGCGTCGGCGGCCGCGGCGATGATCGGCGTCAACAACTCCGGTGCGCTCGCCGCGAACTCCTCGCTCAACCGCATCGCCTGCCGCCGCACGCCCGCGTGCGCGTCGCCCAGCGCCCGGGCGACGACCGCCGGTCGCAGCTCGCCCATCACCTGCAAACACCACAGCGCCTGCCCCCGCGTCTCGGGCCGCGCCGATTCCGCCGCGAGGCGCTCGATCCCCGCGACGGCGCCGCGTTCCTTGCGCCACGCGAGTTGCTGCTGCGCGAGGTCGCGCACGATGCCGCTCGGGCTTTCCAACGCCGCCACCAAGCCCGCCGCATCCGTGCGATCCAGCCGCGGGACGGGACGCAGCGGCATCCCTTTTTGCCGCACCCGGTAGATGCGCCCTTTGTCCGCACCCGCGCGCAGATCGCCGATCCGCTGCTGCCACTCCGCCGGAATCCAATCCGGGTGCTCGATCACGAGCCGATACATATCCGCCACGTAGAGCGCGCCGTCCGGCCCCGCCCGCGCCGCCGTGAAGCGCGACCAGAGGTCCGCCGACGCCAGAAACTCCGACTCCCGCTCCGTCGCCGCGCGTTCGCCCACAAACGACGCCCCCACCGGCCGCACGATCTCGCGATGCACGAGGTTATGCACCGGTTCGCAGACAAAAATATTTCCCGCCACCCCGGCCCCGAGGCCGTCGTCGCGAAAAATCGCCGCCGCGCACGCCGATGTGAAATGATTGAGCGCGTGCGAATCGTTGAAGCGCGCAAAGGTCGCGCTCGCCGGGTAAATCCGTGCCGATCCCACGTTCGCGCCCACGCTCACGATGGCGTTCGGCGGCACGAGGTGCGCATTGCGCCGCATGTAGCGTTCTTCGAGGGCGTAGTGCCAGAGCGGGTTCGAGTTGTTGCAGCCAAACCAGTTTCCCCAGTCGTCCCGGGTGCGCCCGAACTGCGAGTTGCCCAAGAGCACCTCGATGCCGCCGCTGTCGGGCTCGATGCGGAAATCCCGCCGGCCGACCTCCAGCGTGCGCCCGGTCTGCGTCGCGGTGATTTTCCCGCCGGTCTCGCCGTTCGCCAGATGCACCCAGCCGTCGAGCGACCATTGCAGGCTGTTGCTGAGGTGCTGCTCGTTCCCGATCGCGAGTCCGCGGTAGATCACCGTCGTCCCGTCCGCGCGGCCGTCGCCGTCGGTGTCTTCGAGGAAAAGCACGTTCGGCACCGAGGTCACGAGCACGCCGCCCCGCCACGGCAGCACCGAGGTCGGTGCTTTCAAGCCGTCGGCAAACAGCGTCGAGCGATCAAACCGCCCGTCGCCGCGCGTGGACTCGAGCACGCGGATGCGCCCGCCGGGCTGCCCTTTGCCGTCGAGGCCCTTGGGATAGTCCGCCATCTCGACGACCCACATTCTCCCGTCCGGCCCCCACGAAAAATCGATCGGATCGAGCACCATCGGTTCGGCCGCCACGAGTTCCACCTCGAAGCCCGCGGACATCTTGATCGCGGCGAGCGATTCGGCGGGACTGCGCGGTTCCGGCAGAACCAAATTTGCCGGCGGAGCGACTTGTTTGTAGGCGAAGACGACGGCCGGTGCGCCGAACGCGGCCACGAGCGCGAGCAGGCCGCGCAACCTGTAGGCCCGGCCGTTGGTCGGGCGCAACCGGCCAACGGCCGGTTCTACAGCGGACAGATCGTCGAAAGAATCCGTGGGCATGATTTTTTTCATGGTCGCAGTATAAAATTCGCCGGCAGCAGGTCATGCACCGTTCTTACGATATGCTCCTCCGTGTCGGGTCCGAGGCGCGTGGGCAGGCCGTAGTAGTCCATCGCGTTGTCCGCCTCGTAGCCGCCTTCGGCCAGAATACGCGTCGAGGGGATGTAGCAGGGCACGTGGTTCGCGTAGGCGTTCACCCACATCCGCTCCGCGCCGAACTCGCGCTTCAGCCGCAGCGCGTAATCGGCGACCACTTCGCCGCCGAGAAACACCATCGCCAGATCGGTTCCGAAGACCCACGCCTGCACCGGATACCTGACCGACGAGGGCAGCGGTTTTCCGGCATCGAGCTGTTTCAAAAACTGCGCCGCCGCATGGGCGACACTGGGTTTGCCCTTGAGCCGCGCCTCCAGTTCCTCGCGGCCCACCGTGCGCGCCAGGGGCAATTCGATTTTCCGCAGCGCCGCGCTGGTCACCCGGCCCACCGGCCGCATCTCGCCGGCCAACAGTCGCGCCACCTCGCCCGCCACGGTCTTGCCGTGTATCGCCACCGACGCCATCCCGCGCGGTTGCGGATCGGAATCCGCGCCGCACCCGATGGTCACGAGCGCCACCGCACCCGTATGCTGCGCCTCGATGCGCGTCGACGCATCCCCGGCCCAATCGGGATGCACGACGTTGTCGCCGCCCTTCAGCGTCGTGCAGTGGCACGCATAGGTGAGCAGCACCGCCCGCACGACCCCGTCGGCATCGACCGCGCGCAGCACCGGCAGGGCATGGTCCACGGCCCCGCCCGGAGTCGCTGTGTAAGCCGTGTATTTGCCGTCGGTGATCTGGCGCCGGTTGACGGCAAACTCCGCTTTGCCCTGTGCCCAAGCGAGCCGGGCGGGCTGGCGAGCCGCCAGCGCCTTGAGGGCCACCGCGATCAATTGCTGCTCCAGCATCGCCGCGTAGCGCTCGATGCGCGCCACTTCTTCCGCCGGCAGGTCCCGCGAGAACATAAACGGGAGGGTGCCCGCGATGTGCGGTCCGGTATGTTGGTGGGTCGCGCAAACCGCGATGCGCTCCCGCGGGATCGAAGGATGCTTCGCCCGCACCGCCGCCGCGACGGCCTCGCTCAAGGCTTCGCTCACCGCG
>JBDNFZ010000431.1:0-2868 GCA_041689555.1 Opitutaceae bacterium
GCGCCGAAAACATCCTGGCGCTACGTTGCATCCACAGCAGTCGCCGCCTGGATGCGTTCTGGCGACATCGCCTCGACTCCCGCGTTGCCCGCAACGATTGCCTGCCTTTCGCGCACGCCGCCTGAAATCTGTCTCACACCCCCGGCGCGGGCGCCGGCGGCAATGGGATTGCACCGCCGTCGAGCCGAACTAGGGTGCCGGGTCGCCATGTTTAATCTGCCGCTGGAACTTTCGATCTTGGGTCTGCTCGTGTTGGCCAACGGACTTTTGGCCATGGCGGAGACGGCGGTGGTGTCGGCGAAGAAAACCAAGCTACGCAAGCTCGCGGCCAAGGGCGATACGGGGGCGCGCAAGGCGCTCGACCTCGCGGAGCACCCGGCGCGGTTTCTGGCGTTGGTGGAATTCTGGCTGACGCTGTCGGGGATGATCGCGGGCGTGTTGGCGGGGGCGAACTTGGCGGCGTGGTTTTCGGGGTGGCTGGCGGTGCGCTGGCCGGAGCTGCAGAACCACGCGGGTTGGATCTCGCTGGTCGTGGTGACGGTGGGGCTCACCTCGTTCATGCTCCTCTTCGGCGAGCTGGTGCCGAAACGCGTGGGCTTGGCGCACCCGGAAAAAGTAGCGTCGCTGCTGGCCGGGGCGATGCGGGCGCTGGCGTGGTTGGCGGCGCCGCTGCTGAAGATTTTCGAGTTTTGCACGGAGCTGTCGGTGAAACTGATCGGGCTCAAGGCGCGCTCGGCCGCCGACAGTGTGAGCGAAGACGAAGTGCGCGCGCTCGTGGAGCAGGGGTTGCATGCGGGGGTGTTTGAGCGGGCGGAGAAGGAAATGGTCGAAGGCGTGCTCGGGCTGGACCAGCTTCCGGTCACGCGCGTGATGACGCCGCGGCCGAAGATCGTCTTCCTCAACCTCGACGACCCGGAGGAGGCCAACTGGCGGAAGATTGTGACGAGCGGGCATTCCTATTTTCCGGTTTATCAGGGTCAGCGCGACACGATCGTCGGCATGGTCGCGGTGAAAGCGCTCTGGGCTCACTCGGCGATCGGGCTGCCGACGACGTTGAAGAACCTGCTGTTGCCGCCGCTCTTCGTGCCGGAGACGCACACGGCGAGCCAGCTGCTCGAGCAGTTCAAAAAAACGGGCAAGCACATCGCGATCATCACGGATGAGTTCGGCGCGGTGCAGGGTCTGGTGACGCTGATCGACGTGCTCGAGGCGATCGTGGGAGATCTGCCCTCGCCGGGCGACCGCGCGCAGCCGGAGACGAAGCAACGCGAGGACGGCTCGTGGCTGATCGACGCGACGCTGCCGACGGGCGAGTTGAAGACGCTGCTCGGCCTTGAGGTGGCGTTGCCGCATGAAGGCCACGCGGACTACCAAACGGTGGGCGGACTGATGGTGACGCAACTGGCGCGCATCCCGACGGCGGGGGACTATTTCGAATGGGCGGGCTGGCGGTTTGAAGTCATCGACATGGACAAGCGCCGCGTGGACAAAGTGCTGATCGCGCGCGCGCCGGCGGCCACGGCAGAGCTGGCGAAATAGGGGATGTGGAATCCAAGAAAGCCGGAAATGAAGGGCGCGATTCGGCGCGGAGGCGGTGGGGGGAGTTTTGGAGAAGCAATCTGGAACTCAGGAAATCAGGAAACGGAGCCTGCGCTTCGGTGCGGATGTGGCGGCGGCGGCGGCGGGAGTTTTGGAGAAGCAATCTGGAGCTCAGGGAATCAGGAAACGGAGCCTGCGCTTCGGTGCGGATGCAAGAGTTCCGATTCCTGATTTTCTGATTTCAAGATTCTTCAAACCGTCCCGTGTTTTTCCGAATAACTTGTCGGCAAAAACCCGTTGCCAAGCGGCGGGGCGGGGCGGACGGTGCGGCTATGGCGGAACCATGCAAGACCACTTCACCGGCCAACCCACCCGCATCCAAGGCCGGCTCCTCCCGGGGGCCGAAGCGCGACGCGATCTTCAACACGATCACGAGCGAAGACTGGCGGCGCTCGCTCGCCTCGGCGCGGCGGCAGCCGAATGCGGTCTCCGCGCAGATACGGACCGCGATCTCGTCCTCCTCGCCGAAGACGAAGTAAGCCTGCTCGAAGGCACGGACGCGACGTGGGCGCGCTTCGGCGCGGCGATCCGCGAACTGCGCGCGTTGCTGCCGCTGCGACCGCTGGAAGATTTTGGGTTTCCGGCGACACCTCTCGCGACGGCCGAGGGCGACGGCCCGCCCGAGCACGAGGCGACGAATCCGTTGGAAGAAGGCAACGCGCGGCTGCGTCGGATCGGCGGCGGGGTCGAAGCGTGGGCGTTTGCGGCGGAAGCGGACGCATCGGTCTATAAATTCTACCTGCCGCGCGAGGAAGGACGGATCGGGAGCGAGTTTGGATTCAGGCCGGGCGACGAGACGACGCTGCGCGCCGAGGCCGGATTGGGCAGCTACCGGGGACTGCTGGAAAAACTCCTGCTCGTGCACGCGCTCGGCGGCATGGCGACGGAAGTGGTGGCGGTGACACCGGAAGGAATCTTGGTGGCGAAGCAGGCGCTGGGCGAGCCGCTCGCGCAGGGCGACGACATGTCGCTCGCGCTGCCGGCGGGGCTGATCGAAATCCCGTCGCGCTTCCTGCGCGCGAACCGCGACCATCCGCGTTTGTTTTTTCTCGAGGCGGGCGACGGCGCGACGACGCGGCCGTATCTCGTGGCGGACCTGCATGCGCGGAATTTCGTGCGCTGCGTCGACGGGGCGCTGCGGGTGATCGACCTGGTGGCCGCACCGTGGCCGGGGGAAATCACGGCGCGCGAACCGTTGATCGCCGACTGGCTGGCGCGCGTGCGGAGCGATCCGGCCGCGAGCGCGCTGCCGGGGGCGAGCGATGATGA
>JBDNFZ010000432.1:0-5226 GCA_041689555.1 Opitutaceae bacterium
AGAAGCCGGCGCGAACCGCCGCCGACTCGGAAAGACGCACCCCTCCCGGCTCCCGCCTTCCTTCTCCCGCCTGACGCCTCCCGCCTCCGACCTCCCACCTCGGCCTCACTTCTCCAACCACAATTCCTTCAACCGCCGGTCTGCGAACGGATACGGCTGCCAGCCCTTCACGCTCGGGCTCATCAAAATCGTCTGCCGCGAGAAAAACAGCGGGATCGCCGGCACTTCCTCCAAGAAGATCGCCTCCGCGCGCTGAAACGCCGCCGCCCTCGCCGCCGCGTCCACCGTCCACGTGGCTTCAATCAGCCGGTCAAACTCCGCGCTCGACCACTTCGCCTCGTTGTAGAGTCCGTCCGTCCGCCACGCGCCGAGAAAGTAAAACGGATCCTGAAACGTCGTCGCGTTCCACGAGCCGCGCACCATCTGGAAATCCATCTGCCGCTTCGCCGCGTTCAGCACCTGCGATTCCTGGTTCCGCAATTGGACCGTTATCCCGAGATGCTGCCGCCACATCTGTTGCAACGCCTCCGCGATCACGCGGTGTTGCTCGCGCGCATCAACGAGCAATTCGATCGGCGGCAGATTCTTGCCGCCCTCGTAGCCCGCCTCCTTCAACAACGCCCGCGCCTTCTCCGGATCAAATTCCAACTTCGCCGTCGCCGTATAACCACCCGTGCCCGGCGGGGTGAAATTCCACGCCGGTTGCGTGCCGCCCTTGACGACTTGTCGCGTCAACCGCTCCCGGTCCACCGCGAGCGCCAGCGCCCGCCGCACGCGTTTGTCGTCGAGCGGCGGCTTCGCGACGTTCAACGAATAAAAATAAATCCCCCGGTCATCCACGATCTTCAACGCCTCCGGCTGCTCGCGCGCGTATACCTCCAATTTGCTCAGCGGCACCGCGCTCGTGAGATGCAGTTGCCCCGTGCGAAAGGCGTTCTCCTCCGCCGGCGCATTCTCGATCGGCAGAAAGTGAATCTCGTTCAGCCGCACCCGCGCCGCGTCCCAGTAGTTCGGACTCCGCTCCAGGATCACGCCTTGGTTCTGCTTCCAGGCCTTCAACCGAAACGCCCCGTTACCCACCAGATTACCCGGGCGGATCCAGTTGTTCACCCGCTCGTCCATCGCCGCGAATTTATCCACCGTCGCCTGCGGCACCGGAAAAAAAAGCATCAGCGCCGAGAGGAAAAACGGCGTCGGCCGCGCCACCGTCATCTCCAGCGTGCGGTCGTCGATCGCCTTCACGCCGACCTGCGCAAAATCTTTTTCCCGCCCCGCCTGGTAGTCCCGCGCCCCGCGCACGAAGAACAAATTGTTCTCCGCGTGCGACGCACCCAGCTTCGGCGCCAGCAACCGCCGCGCCCCATACTCGAAATCCCGCGCCGTCACCGCCGTCCCGTCGCTCCACTTCGCGTTCGCCCGCAGGTGAAACGTGTAAACAAGGCCGTCCGCCGACACCTCCCATCGCTCCGCCACGCCCGGCTTGGGTTCCAGCGTCACCATGTCCGCCACCACCAGCCCCTCGAACAACCCGCCGACGATCGTCCACTCCACCGCCCCGCGCACCAGATACGGATCGAGCGACTCCGGCTCCGAGGCGTTGCCGCGATACAGCACGCCGTCGCGGTTACCCTGCACGACTGGCGACTCCCGCCGCGCACAGCCCGCCAATCCCAAGACCGCGAGCCCGATCACGAGTAATCGTTTCATGCTTTTAACCAGTGCCCCTTCCGCCGCCGTCATGCAGTCCAAAACCGCTACTACCAAAGTGGTAATCTCGCGTCGTCGCCCGCTTCACCCTAGCCGCCCCGCCCTCCCCGTGCGACTCTGCCGCCCATGAATCCCCCTCTCCGAGGTGGCGTCGGGACCTCCGGGCCCGACTTCCCCGTCCGCATCTCCACTCTGCTTTTTCTTCTCACCCTCACCCTCACCTTCGCCCTCACCCTCGCCTCTGGCCCCGCCCGCGCCGCCGTCCCCGCTTACGAGTATTTCCTCACCGGCAATCCCGCCGACGCCCAGCCCGCCAAAACCCGCGCCGGTCTCTTTCTCTCCGGCGGCGGCGGCGACGTTACCGCCGCCTGGAAGTGGTTCGTCGCCTGCTCCGGCGGCGGCGACATCGTCATCCTCCGCGCCTCCGGCAAAGACGGCTACAACGACTACGTTTTCAACAAAATCGGCGGCGTAGATTCCGTCGAAACCATCCTTTTCAACGACGCCTCCGCCGCCCGCGATCCGCGCGTCTTGGAAATCATCGCCAAGGCCGACGGCATCTTCATGGCCGGCGGCAACCAGGGCAAATACGTCGCTTACTGGAAGGACACGCCCGTCGGCGCCGCGCTCAACGCCCACCTCCGCGCCGGCAAACCTCTCGGCGGCACCAGCGCCGGCCTCGCCGTCCTCGGCCAACACTACTTCGCCGCCTTCAAGGACTCGATCACCAGCGTCACCGCCCTCGCCAATCCTTTCGACGAGAGCGTCACCCTCGGCCGCGACTTCATCGCCGCGCCCGCCCTCGTCGGCGTCATTACCGATTCCCACTTCATGGCGCGCCAACGCCTCGGCCGCCTCGTCGCTTTCCTCGCCCGCCTCGACGGCGAAGCCCGCACCACTTCGTCCCGCCTCGTCGGTCTCGGCGTGGACGAGGCCACCGCCCTCTGCGTCGAACCCGACTCCACCGCCAAGGTCTTCACCGAGAAGAACGGCCTCGTCTGGCTCGTCGTGCCCACCCGCGCGCCCGACGTCCTCGCCTCCGGAAAACCGCTCGTCGTCACCGGCGTCGAGGTAATCGGCCTCGGCCCCGACTCCGCGTTCAACCTCGCCACCCTCTCCGTCGACCGCCCCGCCGCCCATCGCACCGTCGCCGCCGCCGCCGGCAAACTTACCGACGCCGTCGTGCCTCCCGCCAAGAAACCATGAGCCTCCCCGCCGCCATTTCCGCCCTGCCCGCCCGCGCCGCCGAACTGCGCGCCCTTCTCATTTCGTGGTGCGAACAAAATTCCGGCAGCGATAATTTTCCCGGTCTCGCCGCCATGCTCGCCCTTCTGCGGCCCGCCTTCGCCACGCTCCCCGGCACCGTCGAGGCCGTGCCCCTCGCCGGCACTCCCGCCCGCGCCCTCCGCCTCCGCGTCCGCCCCGACGCTCCGCTCCAACTGCTCGTCAGCGGTCACTACGACACGGTCTACGGCGCCGACCATCCCTTCCAACGCTGCAAGCAACTCGACGCCACCACCCTCAACGGCCCCGGCGTCGCCGACATGAAGGGCGGCCTCATCGTGATGCTCGCGACGCTCCAGACGTTCGAGCAAACCCCCGCCGCCGCGCAGATCGGCTACGAGATCATCCTGAGCGCCGACGAGGAAATCGGCACCCACGGGACCGGCCCCGTCCTCACCGCCGCCGCCCCCCGCCACCGCTTCGGCCTCGTCTTCGAGCCCGCCCGCCCCGACGGCTCCCTCGTCCGCACCCGCATGGGCACCGGTGCCGTGCTCGCCACTTGCCACGGTCGCGCCGCCCACGCCGCCAAAGCCTCCGACGGCCGCAACGCCATCGTCGCCCTCGCCGAATTTCTCGCCGGCGCCCACCGCCTGCCCGCCGAACTCCCCGGCGTTCTGATCAACGTCGGCAACATCCGCGGCGGCGGCCCCGCCACCAACATCGTCCCCGACTTCGCCGAGTCCGAACTCGATGTCCGCGTCTCCCGCCCGGGCGATGTCACCGCCCTCCTCGCCCGCCTCGATCAACTTTCCGCTCCGATCAACGCCCGCGACGGTTTTCGCCTCGAGCTCAAGCCCGCCTTCAATCGCCCGCCCAAAGGCACCGGCCCCGCCGAGGCCGCCGCCTTCGCCGCGCTTCAGCTCGCCGGCCGCGACCTCGGCCTCGCGCCCTTCACTTGGGTGGACACCGGCGGCGGCTCCGATGGCAACCTCCTCTACGCCGCCGGCCTCCCCAACCTCGACGGCCTCGGCCCGCTCGGAGATTTCCTGCACAGCGACCGCGAGTGCGTCGATCTCCCGAGCCTGATCACCCGCTCCCAACTCTCCGCCCTCTTTCTCCACCGCCTCGCCACCGGAGAAATCACCCTCCCCGCGTAACTCCGAAAATGCAGGAGCGAGCTCGCTCGCGACACCCCCCGCCCGACGTCCGCGTTCCGCCCTCCGGTCTCTCAGCTCTTAGCTCTCAACTCTCAGCTTTCCGCCCTCCGTCCCCGCCATGCACGTCCTCCGCCCCATCGCCGAAGACGACCTCCCCGGCCTCGTCGCCCTCGCCCACTCCACCGGCGGCGGACTCACCACACTGCCCGCCGACGAATCGTTTCTCCGCGACCGCATCGACGATTCCCTCCGCGCCTTTTCCCCGCGCATAAAAAAACCCGGCGGCGAATACTACCTCTTCGTCCTCGAGGACACCGCCACCGGCGAACTCGTCGGCACCAGCGGCATCGCCGCGCGCGTCGGCGGCTTTGATCCGTTCTACAGCTACGAGATTCGCACCGAGCGCTACGCCCACGCCCCGCTCAAGATCGAGAAACAGATCCCCGTCCTCCATCTCAAGGAAACCCACCGCGGCCCCTCCGAACTCTGCTCGCTCTTCCTCCGCGCCGATGCCCGCCGCGGTGGCCTCGGCCGCCTGCTTTCGCTCGCGCGCTTCCTCTTTATCGGCGCACAGCCCCGCCGCTTCGATGAGACGATCATCGCCGAACTCCGCGGCTACATCGACCAACAGGGCAAATCGCCTTTCTGGGAGGCCGTCGGCCGCCATTTCTTCGAGGGCGATTTCTACGCGGCCGATTTTCTCAGCGGCCTCGGCAACAAGGAATTCATCGCCGACCTCATGCCCGACCACCCGATCTACGCGATCCTCCTCCCGCCCGAGGTGCAGGCCGCCATCGGCAAGGTCCACCACGACACCGAGCCCGCCCGCGCCCTCCTCGCCGCCGAAGGTTTTTCCGCGACCAACGAAGTAGATATTTTCGACGCCGGCCCCCAAGTCCGCGCGACGGTGAAAAATATCCGCACCCTCCGCGTCGCCCGCACCGCCACCGTCTCATCGGTCACCGCCGACGCCCCAATCGCGTCCACCCACCTCCTCGCCACCCCCGCCTTGGATTTCCGCGCCTGCCTCGGCTCGGTCACCGAAACCCCCTACGCCACCCTCGCCCTCGCCGCCCCCCTCCCCACCCCCCTCCGCCTAAAAGTCGGCGACAAACTCACCTCCGCCCCCCTCCGCTGA
>JBDNFZ010000433.1:0-14884 GCA_041689555.1 Opitutaceae bacterium
GGCATACTGCTCCAGACTCATGGGCTTTACGACTCGGTCTTCGCCCAGATCGAACCAGCGCTCCGTGAAGAAGGCGTCTCGTCGGTTCCGCCTTTAACGTGGCCGGTGCACTTGGGAAACCGGCGATGTTTACAGCGATGGTTAGGGCTTGCCGCCGTAAGTCCTACAAAGAGATAATCACACTTCGCGGTTAGGATTTCGTTCAAAGTTGGCGTCGCCGCGATGCTCCCGCCAACCCGATTCGACAGCACAACAATCAACCTACGACTCCGCTTTACAGCGGGGTTATCACCGGTGGATAAGCAGTTATGGAGCAGACGGCTTTTCGCCCGGTTATTCCGCATATGAGTTCGCTAATGCAAGACCTGTTGGCCCAGTCCTCCTTCGACAAACTGAAGGTTGGCGCGATCATCCCAGGCACCATCACAGAGATTCGCCAAAACGAAGTCGTCGTCGACATCGGCGGCAAATCCGAAGGCCTGATTTCCGCCAGCGAGTTCATCGATATCGGTGAGCTTCAAATCGGCTCCACCATCGAGGTGCTCGTCGAGAAACTTGAAGACAAGAACGGTAATCCGTTGCTCTCTTTCGACAAGGCTGAGCAAAAGAAGAACTGGGACAATATTCTCACCAAATTTCCCGAGGGCTCCATCGCTGCCGGCCGCGTTAAAGCCAAGGTCAAGGGCGGCCTTATCGTCTCCATCGGAGTCGACGCGTTCATGCCGGCCTCACACATCGACGTGCAGCCGCCTAAAAATCTGGATCAATACGTTGGCCAGACTTACGATTTTAAGGTCCTCAAGATCGACCTTCTCCGGCAGAACGTCGTGCTGTCGCGTCGTGAGCTCATCGAGGAACAGCGCACCTCCAAGCGGCGCAATCTCCTCGAGAGCATTCAACCGGGCCAAGTGCGGAAGGGTATTGTCAAGAACATCACAGATTTCGGCGCCTTCATCGATCTCGATGGCATGGATGGGCTCCTCCACATCACCGATATGAGCTGGGGTCGCATCTCGCACCCAAGCGAAATGGTGAAGCAGGGTGAAGAGATTCAGGTCATGATAATCGAAGTGAACCGCGAGAAAGAACGCGTCTCCCTCGGTCTAAAGCAGACCACGAAAAACCCGTGGGACGAGATCGAGCGCAAGTTCCCGGTGGGTTCCAAAGTGCACGGCAAGGTGGTCAATCTGGTGCCCTACGGTGCGTTCATCGAGATCGAGCCCGGGGTCGAGGGTCTGGTTCACATCACCGAGATGTCTTGGACCAAGCGCATCACCAAACCATCCGAATTGCTCAAGGTTGGCCAAGAATTGGATGCCGTCGTTCTGGGTATTCAAAAGGATGACCAGAAGATTTCTCTCGGTCTCCGCCAGCTGGATCCGAATCCGTGGGATATGGTGCGCCATAACTACCCGATCGGTGCCCGTGTCCGCGGCAAGGTCCGAAATATGACCACCTACGGCGCTTTCATCGAGCTCGAGGAGGGTATTGACGGCATGGTTCATGTCTCGGACATGAGCTGGACCCGAAAGGTAAACCATCCGTCCGAGGTGCTCAAGAAGGGCGATGAGGTTGACGCAATGGTATTGGATATCGATCCGAACCAGCAGCGCATCAGTCTCGGCATGAAGCAACTGGCGATCGATCCATGGTCTGATATCGACTCGTTCTTCAAGATCGGAGACGTCGTTCAAGGAACCGTTACAAAGATCACTTCTTTTGGTGCCTTCGTTGAGCTCAAGGATGGAATCGACGGTTTGGTTCACATCTCGCAGATCAGCGAGGAGCGAATTGAGAAGATCAAAGATATCTTGAAGGCCGGCCAACAGGTCAGCGCCCGCGTCGTTAAGATCGACCGGGATGAACGGCGCCTCGGCTTGTCGATCAAGGCTGCGAACTACAGTGCGGAAGAACTCGCGGCTGAAACTGCGACTTACGAAGCGTTGAACCGCAGCGCAGGCAACGACATGATGAACCTCGGCGATATTCTCGACGAAGCGTCGAAGAAGGACTGATGTGCGATAAGGCGCGGTTCGCGATGCTCTTCGCGAAGCGTTAGCGATATGGCCGCCGAGGTTAATACCCTGGCGGCTTTTTTGCGTCCACCGGCAGTAAGAAGGATGTCCCCTCCTTCACTGGACAATATATATTATGTTTAATTAAAGTCTACTCAGCTACTCGGCCTATTTGTGTAAGACTGTTAGGCGCTGGTTAACAAACGGGGAATTTAGCTGACCCTTTGAGGAATTCTACAATCGGGGTAATCGCCCGAGTCCCGCCGTCGTCCAAAACGTAATGTCCCACCCCCTCCAATCGAATCACCCTAGCTTTCGGAAATAACTCAAGCCATCGGCGTAGGAACGTTCCGTCGAAACAAAAATCGGCCAATCCCCAAACAACCAGAATCGAGTGCTGATCCAAACACGATAGCCTTCGTTCAATCTCGCTCAAGACAAGGCGGCTGCGGTGATGCCCTTCTATCGGGATATCCTGAACAAAACCATCGACCGCCACCCGGTCGTTCCAATTTCCGTAGGGCAATAAAAAGCCCTGCGCTTCGACCCGAGTAAGCTCCCGGTGATTCATGGCCATGCTCACGGCGGGCCACGCAAATCCGTTCAAGCCGCGCACCAAGACCCGCCCGAACCATGGCAACCGGCAGAGCGCGATCCGGAATGCAAGCCGATCAGAAATAAAGGCCGCGGTGTTTAGGATCGTGATCTTCCCGATCAACTCCGGGCGTCGGGTCGCGACTCCGAAACCGATCGCCCCTCCCCAATCGTGAACCACCAAATGCACCACACTAAGTCCTAAAGAATCGATCAGCGCCAGCACATCTCGAATCCTGGATTCAAGCGTATAGGCGTAGTCCTGCGGCTTGTCCGATAGGCCCATGCCGATGTGGTCTGGGGCGATACATCTTATGTCGGGCGACAGTTCCTTTATCAGTCCGCGATAAAAGAACGACCAAGTGGGATTGCCGTGCAGCATCAACACCGCTTCGCCTGCCTCGCCGCCCTCGTCTACGTAGCTCATGCGAGCTCCGCCCGGGGTCGAAAACGACCTCGGTCGAAACGGGTATTCCTCGCGCAACCATAGTGGGATTTCCATGGTTTTTTCTCACCATTCAAGCGCAAGCATCAGGCTGTTTAGGCCGCTGCCGATTCCGAGTAGACTTACTCGGTCGCCTTTTTTCACCGCGCCTTGGGCGGCGGCCAAGGCCAAGGTCGCGGGCAACGACACCGACCCAATGTTGCCCAAGGTTTCAAACGTCGAAAAGTCTTTCTCCAACGCCAAGTCCAACGATTCGTAGAGCCTTCGCCGATGGACCGATCCTACTTGGTGACAGATGAAACGATCCGTATTGGCCGAATCAAAGCCGGTAATCTTTGAAAAATCGTCCCACGTTTTCCGAGCGAGATCTACCCCGGCGACCAATAATTGTTCCGAGTCGGTCTGCATCGCCAGAGACTCGGCACCTTGCGCATCGCCTTGGCAAAGCAAGCTATGCTGGGTTGCCGCACGAGCCGTGCCTCCCACCAAACGGTGGCCGTTTTTCGCCAAGTCTCGATGACAAACTATGGCACCTACCGCGCCGCATCCAATCGTGAGATTTGCGAAGAACGGCTTGATCTCGTTTCTGGAAAAAGGGCGTTCCAACAAGCTCTTCACCGTGGCCTCGACCAGTGGCCTTCCGTTCTCTCCCGCGACGACCAAGGCACTCTTGATCTGATCGCTTTCGATCATCGCGGCGGCAACCGTCAGGGCGTTTAGAAATCCGAGGCAGGCGTTTGAAAGATCGAAAATCTGGGCGGTCGTCGGCAACCCGATTTGCCGATGGGCAAACGCAGCCGTTGCGGGCTCGAGCATGTCACGCGAAACCGCCGCGTGAATGAAGAGTTCGATATCGGCGCCTTGGATCGAAGATTCGGCTAGGACGGCCTTGCCCGCCGCTGCACTCGCGTCCGACGGTCGGGTGCCAACTGGCCAAATGCGCCGTTCGCGAATTCCAGTCATCAGTTCAAGCCGGCCAAAGGGCAGCTTAAGCCGCTCATACAAAGGGCGGAGCCGCTCCTCCAAAGCCGCCGATGAAAGGATCTCGTCGGGGAGAACGACGGCCAGAGATTCGAGATAAACGTGGTCGAATTTCATGGCTCGGCTATCGGTCCGGCCGCATGGCGAGCCGGATAATCGCTTGATCAAAAAAATTGCTTCCGAGCCCGGCATCAACGACGAGCGTCGCACCATTGATGCCGCTGCTACGCTCGCTTAAAAGAAACAGCGCCGTGTCGGCGACTTCTTGGGTCGAAAGATTGCGTTTCCTCAAGGTTAGCTTCTCCGCATACAGGTAGCTTTCCAGGTAACCGGGAATTCCAGCCGATGCACTCGTCTTGAGCGGTCCGGACCCGACGATATTAAAGCGCACTTCGGAGTCTGCGCTGAATGATTTCGCGAGGAATCTCGTGCAAGAGTCGAGCGCGGCCTTAATCGGTCCCATGTAACCGTAGTTGCCCGGTGTCACCAACAGCGACGAAATGCCGATCGTGACCACGGAGGCGTTCTTCACCAAATACGGCTTGAACGCATTAGCGACCTCGACCAAGGAAAAGGCCGAAACGGCTGTCGCCTGCAGAAAATCCGCGCGCTTGGTTTCGTGGAAAGCTTTAAAGCCTTCGCTGTAGTTCGCGAAAGCGATCGAATGCACGATCCCGCTGATAAGACCGTGACCCGCGCCGTGGATCTCGGTGGCCAACCGGCCGGCCTCACCCTCGTTTTCTACGTCGCAAACAAACACCGATTTGTCGGCCAAAAGGCCCGCAAGCGACGCCCGACGCGCCTCCGAACGCACGCTGTAGATTACCTTGGCTCCGTGCGTCTCGAGCGACTTTGCGATGAACCATGCGACGCTCTTTCGATTGGCAACGCCGAAGACCAGAAAGGCCTTCCCCGTGACTTCAAGGAAGTCGCTCATGCGGCCGGGGCTCCCGCCGGCGTGGTCCATGCGACGGTGAAGTCGACCGTCAAAACCCGCTTTTCACCGCTTTTCACACTGCCGCTCATCATGGTGAATCCGCCGAGTGATTCCTTTCGCCTCACCTCGATCGTGATCGTCTCGCCGGGGTAAACCGGGTTGCGAAAACGCACGTCGCTGATCTTGGCCATCAGCGGGACCCCGACGGGAGTTCCCCGTCCCTCTTGTTGCCGCGCCAAAAACAGCGCGCCCGTTTGGAAGACTGCCTCGCAAAGCAGCACCCCCGGCGTGATCGGCGCGCCCGGATAATGGCCCTTGTAGAAATCCTCCTCGGGCCGGAGGGTGCGTTTCGCGACCATCCCGTCGGGCGTTTCCGCCACGATCTCGTCGACGAAGAGAAATGGCGGACGATGGGGAATAAGATCGGTGATTTGCTTCATGGCTTAAGCGGACGCCGGTTGCAGGGCCGCCTGCTTCAAGGCGAAAAGGTGCTTATCAACCTTGTTGGCGGTAATGACACCGTAATTTATCGTGCCCAACCACCCCGACATAATAATGCCGACACTTCCGGCGTGAAAAAGGCCGGGAAGACTCTCCGAGAGATTCATGGAAACCGGCAAGCCCTCGAACTTCGTCCCAAAAGACGTGCCGTCTTGGTGGGTGGTGTAACGCTCGATCGTGCGCGGTGTGGCCGCCTCCATCCAGTCGATCTTCGCGCGAACATCGGGAATGAATTTTTCCAAAGCGACCAGCGATTCTTCGATCATCCTTTGCTTGTGGAGTTCGTAATCAGGCTCGGCCAGCTGGCGCCAGTCCGGATACCGGCCGTTAAGCGATGCGACGACAGTGTAGCGTTCCGAGCCGGGTCTGGTATCGGGATAATACACTGAAAAGGTGCGGCTCGTCGTGTGGAAATCCGTCAGCTCCTCGTTACTGTAGGCGGGGGCCAACGAGGTGAAGACCAAGTCCCCGATGTGAGGGATGGTCTCGCCCTTCCGAATGCCGAAGTAGACTTGGCACGAGCTGGAATTGATCCGCACGGCGCGGGCCCGCTCGACGAAAGCGGGCGGGAAGTTCTCGGCGCCGGCCAGGCGGAAAACCGTGTTCTTGATGTTGGCGTTGGAAAGCACGGCCTTGGCCCTGATGATGCGACCATTGCCTGCAATGATTCCGCATGCGACTTTTTGGCCGTCGCGCTCTTCGACCAAGATCCGTTCGACAAGCACCTTCTTCCGAAGCTCCACGCCGTTCTTCTTCAGTTCGGCGACCATTTTTTCGATCAGGACGTCAGAGCCTCCGCGAAAGGTAAACACGCCGGCACCCATGAAATTGGAGAAGACGATGCCGAACGTGATCGCAGGATCGTCAAAGTCCGAGCCATTGGCGTAGGAAATGGGCTCCATCAACAGTCGATGCACATCCGACCTGCCGGGAAAGAAGCGGTTCAACATCTCGCCCGTGGTCTCCGGGTTGTTGTCGTAATAGTTCATCGCCCGCAGATAGTCGTAGAACGCCTCGACCTCTGTGCGCGGGAGTTCGAACTGTTCGACAAGCACCCGCGTGTAGTCCTCGCGGGTAAATGTGGTCCACACGTCCATTTGAGGATTCACGAAGCGGATATCCTTCAACGGAACGATCGCGTCGGAAATCTCCTTCGTCCAATAGCGACGACAGGACTTGATCATCCCGCTGGGAAAACCATGCAGGGAGATATCGACAATATGCCCGCCCTTGCGGGTGAACCAGGTGGCCAAGCCGCCAAACTGATAGTGATGTTCGACCAAGAGGACGCGGTGGCCGGCCTTGGCCAAAACGTTGGCTCCGGTGAGCCCACCCAAGCCGCTGCCGATCACGATTACGTCATATTCGTCAGCAACACCTTTGAGCCAGTCATAAGCCATGGATGGACGAAAATGAGCCGCCGCTTTGGAAAAGCGCAACTCAGAGTTTAAGCCCGCGCAAATATTGGAGCGACTCGGGAATTGACCGCAGCGGGGCTGTGGTCTCGTCCTCCAAAAAATAGTGCTTCACCCCGATCTTTTGCGCCGTGGCGAGCACCTCGGACCAGTTGATCTGCCCCGTGCCCACGGCTACTTTCGCCGTCGCGGGGCTGCCTCCGGTATGATCGGGGCGAGGGAAATCTTTGAGCATGTCCTTGATGTGAAGGAGCGACCAGCGATCCGGATACTTGGCCAACAATCCGGCGGGATCCTGACCGGTAACGTAGACCCAGTATACGTCCATCTGATACGTCACAAGGTCGGGCTTCGTCTCACGCACCAGAACATCGAACATGGTTTCTCCGCCGCCAGCGGACGATGGCCGGAACTCGAGACCATGCGGATGATAGCCGAAACGCAGGCCTTCCGTTTTGCACGCGGCACCCCACTCATTAAACCTCATCGCCATCTTTCGGACAATTTCATCGGTCAAAATCCGGTCTTTGCCAACCGGAGGAAACGGCACGATCACATAGGCGAGCCCCAGAGCTTTCGCATCGCGGATGACTCCGGCGAGATTCTTGTCGAAAAGGTCGTAGCCGAAATGGCCGCTGATTGGGACCAGACCGCGAGTCTTCAACTCCGTGGCAAACGCAGCGGGGCCGAGTGAACCGGTGCCTGCGACCTCAACTTCTTTGACACCGTAGGATTTGGCGATGTCCAGCGCTCCGGTCGTGCTCTCTTTGGTTTGAGCGCGGAGACTATAGAGTTGGAGGCCGGGATGATCGCGGAAATCGCCTGCGAAAAGCCCGCCGGCAAGCAGGTTGATAACGAGCATGATTCGTCCGGGGGTCTTCATGGGACCTGTATCCGGCGCGCCTCCTAGCTCTTTTGCAAGATGTGATAGTTGGCCATCGAGATGCCGCTGAGCATCGCTCCGATGATGCCGAGAAAGCCTTGGTCCGTGCCACACAGGTAGACGTTTTCGAGAGGCGTGCGTCCCTGCCGGTGCTTCACGGGCGCCCCGTAGATGGCGCCGCCGATATGGCCCGTAAACTTGGTGATGGTGCGGGGCGTAAACATATCGGTGGCCACGGTTGCCGAAGAGAGCGTCCCGTCGGACAAAGCGGGCAGAAAGCGGCGAGCGCTGCGTTGGACGTCGGCATACCAACGGGACTTCTCGTTGTGATAGACATCATCCGGCAGCGCTGCCCATCGGTCGTATCTGGCCAGACAAGTAACCCGGAAAATCCCCTCCGGCAGCGCCTGATTTGGGCCATAGTCGAAGTTGTTGGGAATACAGATCACGCCGCTGCGCAAATCGACCGGGGCCGTGGGGCAGGCATAGTCGAAACGGGGCGAGTCGTTGAAAAAGACGATTGTGTCGCTCCCCCACCCGAGTGCGGCAGGCTGTTGGTTTAGGATCGAAATGGTTTCGACAAACGTTAGCCGCCCGGCCGCGAGTTCAGTTCCCGCCGGCGGCACACCGACGAGGCGCTCGGTTTCCGGCGCACCGATCGAGGAGATGACGTGGGTCGCCTGAATCTCTTCGCCGGTGTCGAGCACGATGGCGTCAGCCCGCCCGGCGCGACCGATGATTTTCCGGACCCCGCACTTCATTCTCCTTTCGCCACCGGCCTGGCGGTATTTCTCAAGGAGCACTCGCAGGATCACCCTCACCCCTTGCAAAGGCCGGGCAAAGCCTTCGAGAAACAACGCCTTAAACATGATCACAAACTGGCCGAACTCCATATCATGTTCTTGTGCGCTCCCGTAATACATCACCGGGCAGAAAAGCATATCTTCGAGCAGCGGGTCATTGAGGCAGCCGCGCACCACGGAGCGCGCCGAAATCGGGGCGATTTCGAGGGAGACGTCGTCGTAAGTCTTGATTCGTTCGACGAGGCGCCGGAACCCGTCGATTTGAGTCGGGAATTGTCGGGCGACTTCACTCTCGAAGACGGCGAAATCGTTGGTGAAGCGCAACGACGTCTCCCCGGCCGGTCCGAACGCAACCCGGGATTGTTTTTGCTCGCAGAGCGCAAACTCGTCGCGGTCGATCCGCAGCTGCCGAAGCAATTTGGTCAACGGGGTGCCCTTGACTCCTTTACGCACGAAATTCGTGAGGGCATGAAGACCGACGTCGAATTTTCGTCCCTCCAAACTATAAAAACTATTCAGGCCTCCGACGGCGTTGTGCCGCTCGAAAATACAGACCTTCTTGCCAAAATGAGCGAGGCGGATGCCGGCGGCCAGACCCGACATCCCCGCCCCGATAATCGCGACGTCGTAGTGGCTGCGGGTGTTCATGCAGCGCGACTGGGCAAACAAAAGGCCGGGATTTTTTCCCGGCCTGCAACTCGGGAAAGCCTCGGATTAGCTCTTCGCGGCCAAGGCGTTGAACTTGGGGGTGAGATACTCGGCGCAACTGTCGAGCGAAGCGAGTTGCTGATACTCGGCCTCCGGCACTTCGATCCCGTGGCGCTTGCGCAGCTCCATGACGATGTCCAAAAAATCCATGCTATCGAGCTGCAGTTGGTCGCGAAGGCGGACCTCGGGTTTCACATTCGTTAAATCCTCGTCGGGCGCGATATCGGCGATGATGTCGAGGACGACTTGCTTGCAGTCTTCTTTGGTCATGAGTGGTTGGTAGGAGCGTAATTAGGGGAGAAACCGTTTAACAATCAACGTGGAATTTATCCCCAACATGCCGAATGAATTGTTGAGGATGGTATCCACTTTCGCAACTTGGCGAGGCTGATTGAGCACGAGGCCGGGCAGCGCACAGGCCGGGTCGAGATCGTCGACGTTGATCGTGGGATGGACAATCCGGTCCTCGAACGAGGGCAGGTTTCCCGCCAGTTCCAAGGCGCCGGCCGCCCCCATGCAGTGCCCGATGTAGCTTTTGGTATTGTTGATCGAGGTTTCGGGGCAGCCCTCGCCAAAGACGGCGCGAATCGCTTCGCACTCTTGGATATCGCCCAGAACCGTGGCGGTGGCGTGGGTGTTTACGATGTGGATGTCTCGCGGGGTCATGCCGGCGCGCGAGATGGCCGCACGCACGCATTCCGCCTGCCGAACCGGATTGGGCAGCACGTAGTCGGAGGCATCCGAATTTACATTGTAGCCGGCGATTTCACCGTAGATTTTGGCCCCGCGGGCGACGGCGTCGTCGAGCCGTTCCAAGGTATAAAGGCAGCCGCCTTCGGAAATGACGATGCCATTGCGAGCCCGATCAAAGGGCCGTGATGCCTTGTGGGGATCGATATGGGTCGCCAGAGCGTTCTGGGATTTGAATCCGGCGAAAATACCGAAGGTGTGGATGCTCTCGCTGATGCCGCCGCAAATCGCGAAATCAACTTCGCCCAGGCGTAGCATTTGGGCCGCGTGGATCAGGCCCATGTTCCCGGCCGCACAAGCGGCGCCGATGGTATATGCGGGACCGGTCACACCGAGATTCAGCGAGGTCTCGCCGGCCGGATTATTGGCCACGGTGCGCGGGTTGTGGTAGTGCGACCAGAATTTCGTGTCGTAGTTAAATTTCGAGATGTTGAAAATCTCGTTCTCCGTCTCGACATTGCCGTGCTCGGTGCAGCCGATGTAAATTCCGATGCGGTCTTTGGGCAGGGCCTCGAAGTTCGCGCCGCAATCGGCCAACGCTTCCCGAGCGCAAAAGATCGCGATCGAACCGGCCCTCGTGCCCACGCGGACCTCCTTTTTCTTCTGATACTTAAGCGGATCGTAGTGACAGACACCCGCGAGCTGGGAACCCATATAGCGGATTTCCATGCGCTCGATACCGGCGACGCCGGCCAGGAGATTTCGACGGAATTCAGTGAGAGAATTGCCGTTGGGAGCGGTGAGACCGACTCCGGTGATGACGATGCGCGCGGACTTCATGCGGGTGGAAAGGAAATCGCTAGCCATCCCTTCGGCGAAAGCAATAAATCCCCTCAATTCCATGAACGTTCTCGTCGTCGGGGGTGCGGGTTACATCGGCAGTCACTGCGTTCGCCAGTTAATTCTGGCGGGCCATCGGCCCGTTGTGCTCGACAATTTAATCTTCGGCCATCGCGGAGCTTTGGCTGCCGGTGTTCCGCTCTACACCGTCGAACTCGGCGACGAACCTGCGGTGCGCAAGATTCTGGTTGGGGAGCGGATCGATGCGGTGATGCACTTCGCCGCGTTCGCCTACGTCGGCGAGTCCGTCGACGACCCTCTCAAGTATTACTTCAACAATGTCGTCGCGACGCTCGGACTTCTGCGGGCGATGCTCGCCGAGGGGGTGAAGAAATTTGTTTTCTCATCGACCTGCGCCACCTACGGCGTGCCGACGGGAATGCCGATCGTCGAATCCATGCCTCAGGCGCCGATAAATCCCTACGGCCAGACCAAGCTTGATATTGAGAACGCCCTCCGGGCGCTCGCGGTCGCCCACGGCCTGAGTTTCGCCGCCTTTCGCTATTTCAACGCCGCCGGCGCTTCCGAGGACGGTTTGATCGGTGAGGATCATAACCCGGAGTCGCACCTCATTCCGCTCGCGATTCAGGCCGCGACGGGCCGCCGCCCCGCCCTCTCCGTTTTCGGCCGCGACTATCCGACTCCCGACGGCACCTGTCTCCGAGACTACGTGCACGTCGACGATTTGAGCCGCGCCCATATCGCGGTTTTTCCGAAGCTCGAAAAACCCGGAGCCGCCCGCTTCTACAATCTCGGCACGGGCAACCCGACGTCGGTGCTCGAGGTGATTCGCGCCGTCGAGAAGGTGTCGGGGCTCAAGGTCCCGCACGAGTTTGCGCCCCGGCGCGCCGGTGATCCGCCCGCGCTCTACGCCAACTCGGCCAAAGCCATGGAAGAACTCGGCTGGCGGACACAGTTCAACGATATCGAGTCGATCGTAGCCACGGCGTGGCGTTGGCACCGGGCCAATCCCAACGGCTTCGCCGGTCGTTAGGAATCAGAGCTTGGGCACGGCCGGCTTCAGGGGCGGAGCCCAAGCATTGACCCCGGCCACCCCGACTTTCCGCCTGTAGACTTGTTCGCCGCACGTTGCGTAGAGCACG
Organism: Opitutaceae bacterium; assembly: GCA_041689555.1. Classification (GTDB taxonomy): domain Bacteria; phylum Verrucomicrobiota; class Verrucomicrobiia; order Opitutales; family Opitutaceae; genus Tous-C4FEB. Next base: position 11,976 of record JBDNFZ010000433.1, read on the forward strand.
TCGTTTTTCACGCCGCCGAAGCAAAGGTTGGTGATCCGGCCGTTGGGCGTGGGGATGATGGCGTTGACCCGACCGGCTTGGTCGCACACCTGGATGCCGAGACGGGTGGCAACGTAGAGCCGGCCATCGCGATCTGTCTTCATCCCGTCGGCGAAACTCTGGTCCTCGGAATCGGGCGTGTGCAGCCAGTAATAGCGCTGCTTGTTGGCCAACGCGCCGTCGGGTTGAATTTGGTAGCTGTAGACCCAATGCGAACGGTAATCGGCGACGTAAACGAGGCCTTGATCCGGCGAGAGCGTGATCCCGTTGGCCGAGCGAAAGCCGGTATCAACCGCGCGGGGCTTTTCTCCGGGACGGATCAGCCAGACTTTCCCGGCCTCGGGATCCTGCCCGCCGGACGGATTCGTAACGTAGAGATCGCCGTTATTTGCCACGACGATGCCGTTCCCCGCGATGTCTTCGGCCACGACGGTTTCGCGGCCGCTCATGTCGTAGGCAAGGATCCGTCGCGTGCCGGTCGCAACGACATAGAGCGTCCCGTCGGGCCCGAAGGCTTGTCCGTTGGCTCGATTCGTCGCGTCGCGGACCAACGACACCTTGCCGTCGAGATCGATCTTATAGGCTTTTGAGTTGGGGATGTCCGTGAAAAACACTTCGCCACTGGCGTTGACGGCAGGGCCTTCCGTGAGCCCGAAGCCTTCGCCGACGAGCTGCCAGTCTTCGCCGGGAAGAAGCACAGCGCTGAGCACGGGGTTTTTTGTCGGTGCGGCGGCATTGACCGACGCCGGCCACCCCCGCCAGAGCCAGCGCATCGCCTCGGGGAAAAGCATGGCACCGTGCTTGCCGCTGTGGACGCCGTCGCCCCAAACATGAGTCACCTCATAGCCGGCAAACGTGAGCGCGCGCTGCATCGTCTGGTTGGCCATCCACCAGTCACCGGCGTAGATGTTATTATCGTTGGAGCCGTCCTGCAAAAACACGCGCAGGGCCTTAGGCTCGTATTTGCGGATGAGCGTCGAATACCGGTCTCCGCCCCTAAGTCCGACGTAGGTCCCGATGGCGCTGAATACCCGGCTAAAGGATTCCGGGCGCTCCCAAGCCGCCGTAAACGCCGCGATCGCCCCGCTGCTTGATCCGCCGATCGCGCGGTCGGCGGCCAACGCGGAGATGCGAATGGCGCGGCCGTCTGCGGTCTTTTTGGTCTCCACCACGGGCAAAACCTCCTCGATGAGAAACCGGGCGTAGGCATCGCCGAGACCGTCATACTCGAAGCTGCGATTGAAGCGATCCAGGGCAACCTTGGGATCGGCGGCCTTAACCACTCCCGGGCGCACGAAAACTCCGATGATCACGGGAAGCTCGCCCCGCGCGATGAGGTTGTCGAAGACGGTGGGCGCGTTCCATTGGACGCCATCTTGATTGACGTAGAGGCAGGCCGGCTTCGCTGCTTCGTATTGTCGGGGCACGTAGACCGTGACCTCGCGGACCGTTCCGGGAAAAATCTTGGATCCGGCAAATTCGAATTTGATCAACTCGCCCTGCGGGACGCCCGGTTGCACGAGTGAATCCGGTCCGAGGGGGAATTCTTCGGCGGCGCGCAACGATCCGAAAAGCGTGATCGCCAGTGCGAAAACGCGAATGATTCCAAAATTGAGGAGGGGGATTTTTGTGGGGTTCATCATCGGGGAAATATCACCCTGCCATCGCTTGCGCTGCCGGGTCGCATCGAAAAGGCCCGCGTTCGCTCGGGCCTCGGGGTCTACGATTTCTTCGGCTCAGCCTTGGTTTCGGCCTTCGCCTTCGGCGGCGGTGGCGCGACGTAGACCGGCAACACTCCGGCCCTCGGCGCGACGTCCGCGAGATTAGGTGTCACATCGGCATCGACGCGTCGGGTGGCCCACTCAAGCCCACCCAGCAAGACCGCTTGGAACACCGAGCTGGTCCAAACATCCTCGCGATGGCCCATGCTGGTGTAGAAGACGCGGCCCTGTCCGTGCATCCGGGCCCACGTCGAGGGAAAGGGCGGACGGGCGTAAGAAGGACCCTCCATGCCCCTCGTGTCCTGCACCATGAGAACGTGCAGGTCGGGGGCGAAGTTCTTCAGCGAATACCACTCTTCAAGCGGTCCGAAGTCGGCCGGCACCGCCGCCATCCCCGGGAACTTGGGGCTGACGATGATCTGGCGGGCCTTCTGTTGGGCGTCGTGTTTGATGAACGAAGCTCCGATCATGCGCGTGTAATCGTCGATGTTCGCGCCGTCGTCGCGGTTGCGCGCCGGGCCGTGTCCCTTGTTGCCCGGCGGGTGAAACGTATCGGACGCGCTGTGCGTGCCGACGAAACCTTTGCCATCGTAGATCGCCTTCAGGAAGGCGGCTTTGCCGGCCGGCGTCATCGGCGGGTTGCCGTCACCCGCTTTCTCATCGTTCTTGGCGAGCGTGAGATCGCCGCTTGTGTAGAAAAAGAAGGCGTCGAACTGGGCGAGATATTCCGGCGTAAAGAGACTGCCGTCCTTGCTGAAGGTAAATACGAACCCGTGCTTGGCACCCAGTTCTGTCAGCACTTGGTCGGCGAAACTCGGGTTGCCGTTCAAGCGCTTGATCGTCGAGTGCTCGAAGCCCGAGGACTTGGTGAAAAAGAGGACTTTCTTCGAGGCCGGCGCGGCGGACGAGAAACTCGGTGCGAAGCAGCAGGCGACGAGAGCGAGGAAAAAACGCGGAAACGAATTCATGGTTTTTTTGGGGACGGGGAAAAGAAAGACGAACGCCGACGGCCTAGCCCGGATATTTCATACGCGATCCAGTTTTGCGAGGCTGAGCGAAGTGGGCGGGTAAAAACGGCTGGCCCGCGACGATTTTTACGGCCGAACGGGCGAAGCGACGCGGCGGAGCCGTTTTCGCCGATCCCAATGA
>JBDNFZ010000434.1:0-2110 GCA_041689555.1 Opitutaceae bacterium
CGAGGTCCCGTCCGCCTTCCGCATCAGCCGTTTCGGCGTTGTCAGCGGGAAACAGTTCGAAGGGATCCGGATTTTCAGGGAACGTTCCAAGATTCCCGCCCTTCGCCTCGCGCTTTGGGCTCTGGGGAACCACACCGACCGGGTCCGCCCCAAATGGCTCTACGTTGCTCGAGGGCGTGGCGGACGGGGATCGCGGTTAGCCTATTTCGCCGCGGGTGCGGCCGGCGCTTTCATTTCCGGGGCGGGTTGGATTTCGACGCGCGTCGGCAACTCGCCGAGCGTATAAAAACGATGCTCGATACCGGTGGCGCGCACGATGGCAACGCGCGGGCCCGATAGGGAGCCTCCGGAGGGTTTGCGGACCGGGCCGGTCGTGATGTTGGTGAGGCCGCCGGAAGAAGCCACGGCGTTGCGGTGATAGTGCCCGAAGAATAGAAAGAGCGGAGCGGGTCAGCTTACTAAGTTGCCTGATCCGAAAACTTCCAAAATCTGCTTTACCAAAAGGGGTGGCGCACCGCGCCGGGGTGTGTTCTCCGCTTCCCCGTAGGAGCAAATTCATTTGCGACCCACGCCCCGTCCAAAGCCAACCCAAGCCCCCCGCTTCCTTACTTCTGTCAAGAGTCAACCCACGGCCCCTTTTCTGGGCGCAGTCTGGGAATCGGTATGATCCGGTGATAGATGACATTTAGTCCGGAGTGATAGGTGACACTTTTTACAAGTGGGATGATGCGGTCGATAGCGAGGTTTTAGAAGGGTGGAGGAATGAAAATCAAGGGAGGGGCGCAGGGGAGGGGGCTTGCTCCCGCCCCGCTCAGACGGCCGCCGCAGGCGGCGGATCGGGCCGGGGCAGAGGGGTGCGTAGAGGTGCGACGTAGGCCGAGGGTTTGAACCGGCCGCCCTCGGCGTCGAAGGCGAGGTGGCCAAGGTGGACGTTGGCAAAATGCACCTCGGTGCGTTCGTCGGCCGCGAGTTTGAGGCCGACGCGTTTGCCGGCGAAGGCTTCGCCGACATGGTAGTTGCGGCCCCCGTGCGCGAGGTGCCCTGAGGCGGAGACCATCTTGACCTCTTGGTCCGCTGGATAAACCAGCGGTCTGTCGTTCTCGCCGAGGCGGCGCGCGCTGGGTTGGTAAAACTCGGCCGGCGTGCGCTGGTCGAGCGCCTCGTGGGGCCGGTCGTGGTTGTAGGTGTGCTGCCAGCGGCCGAAACGGCGTTGCTGGGCCGCGAGGTTGGCCGAGGGCGGCTTGATGGCCTCGGCTTTCAGGTCGCGGTGCATGCGCTCGTGGGAGCCGTTTTCCTGCGGCGAAGCAGGATGCATGAACTCCACGTCGATGCCCTGTTCGAGCCACCACAGGCTCAGGCTGGAGAAGCGGCCCAGACCGAGGGAGGCGAAGGGCGGGCCGAGATCGCTGCGGATGATCTCCGGCCGACCGTGGTGGCGCATCAAGGCGCGAAAGGCGTGGAGCGTGCCTTTATACTGCTGGTTGGGCAGGGCGTCGCAGGCGAGCAGGTAGCGGCTGTAGCGGTCGCAGACGGTCAGCGGATCGCAGCGTTGGCCGTCGCCGAGCAGGAACCAGCCTTTGAAGTCCACCGTCCAGACGTGGTTGGGCTGCGTCGGCACGGTCAGCCCGTCGTTGCCTGCGGCAAACGCGCCGGGCCGACGTCGGCGCCGCACACTCAGCCCGTGCCGGCGCAGGATCTCGGCGATCGTGCTGCACGCCGGCGGCGACTCGACGCCGTGTTTGCGCTCCAGCACCATGCGGAGCTTCTTCGGCCCCCACGTGCGGTGCAGCCGACGTTCGGCGAGAACCAACGCGGCCATCGCCTCCTCGGTGCGTTGCGGACAGTGGTGCGGCCGGTGGCTGCGCGGCCTCAAGCCGGCCAGTCCGTGCGCGGCGTAGCGCTCCAGATGTTTGTAGCCGGTCTTGCGGCTGATGCCGAACTGCTCGCACAGGTCGGCGACGCTAAAGCGTCCCTGGAGTTTGGCCCTGACTAGACGCCTACCGTTAGAAGCGAGAAGAGCCATTTTTTGGACGCATTTTTTGATTGGACAAGCATCTAGTTATATATCTAGATGTCAAGTATGGGTTATCCAACCAAGGTCCAGCTCATC
>JBDNFZ010000435.1:0-2666 GCA_041689555.1 Opitutaceae bacterium
CGGCGCCTACATCAAGGACAAGGACGTGAACGGCTTCATCCCCCGCACGATGAACGCCTCCCTCTCTTGGAACTACCGCAAGTTCGGCGCCACCGTCACCTACAACTACACCGGGGAAAATATCCGCAACGCCTACAATCTCGCGAACCCTTCGCGCAACCGATACCTTCAGGCACGCGAGCTCATCAACGCCAACATCCGCTATTCCCTCCGCCCCAGCCTCACGCTCAACTTCGGCGTGCAGAACCTCTTCAACGAGCCGCAGATTTACTACCGCAGCGTCCGCGACCAGTTGGAGACCTTCCTCGTCAACGGCACGACCATCACCGCCGGCATCGAAGGCCGCTTCTGATCCAAAAACAGGGCGGTTCTCCGACTCGCCCTCCCCAAAACAGAGTCGGCGCCGCGGCTGTCCGCGTCGGTTTGGCCGGAAGGCTGGAGCTGATACCAATGGCCCGGGTGTCTTGGATTTTAACTTGGGTGAGTTGCGTCTCCAGTCTGAATCCACCCTGCACGATGAGTCCGTTTCTCACCGGCGGTTGGCGTGATGGGCCGCGAGGTCGGAGCCTGCTCGCAGGCGATTTAGACTGAAGTCAGCCGGCGCGGGTGAAATCGCCTGCATGCAGGCTCCGACAAAAAGCCGTCGTTTATCTCATCTTGAAAGCCATTTGGAATGAGACGGACGGCCGTCTTTCCCCCGGGGAAAAGTCTAAATTTCACGGGCCGTTGGTATCGGGCCTGCACCGCCGATTCACTTCTTCCAATCCTGAACGGCTTCCCCAGCGGTGCGTTGAAGGTGGGCGGCATCGTCGGCCCTCACGCCCAGCGGAATTTAGCCGAGTCCGATCGGGCTCTTTCCAAACACCGGCGCTCACACCACACACGTCGCGAGGCAGGTCCCGGCGATACCAGGGTGCTCCCGATCGGCCGCGTAGAGATCGGGCCCTGCGCGCACTGCGATGGATCGTCGCCTGGCCAGCCCCACCGGCGCCACTTCGACGCCGAGTTCCCGAGCGGCGTCGCGGTGGGCCCGGTCGATCTCCTCCGGGCTGATCCAGCCGAGCCTCGGACAGGACCAAGCCATCAACAAGACCGGCCGCGCCTTCGCCGCGCGAATCTCGGTTAAAAATTTCCGCGCCTACTCCCGAAAACTCGCGACCGTGGTTTCGGGAATGTCCTCCCGCAAAACCAAGATGGCGTCGGCGTCCTTGGCGATCCGCTCCCGGGACCTCGGCGATTCCCCCAGCGTTCGCAGCGAAGCGCCGCCCTTGACCGCCTTTCCGTTTGCAGCGGAGCCGCCGGCACGGCCGAGGCCGTCAGTTTTTCCAAATGGAAATAAATTCCCTTTTGACGATACGTGAGGCTGTTGCCGATGAAGAGGATTCCGGTGGGCGCCGCCTCCACGCGGAGCGCCACCGTCAGGGCAAAGGCTAAAATGAAAAGATCCTTCAGAAGCGAGGTCCTCACCTTCCGCTGTTCCAACCACGCGGGCCAAGGCAAAAGCTAAAAAGTTCCGGTTCCTTCTATTTCCGGTGGGCAGAGGGCTCGGTTCTTCAACGCTAAGACTCATCAACGCCGTGCGCGGTGGAGCGCGTTGACCTCAACGCGCCGGCTGTGCAGCCACTGCGCTCCGAACGCCGCAAGCCGGTTCAACGGATCGCGGTCAATCCGCACCGCCTGCCGACTGAAAACACCGTCCCTCCGCCGCCTTGGTCTTAACGTTTATGCGTGGGTTTCCGGCCTTTCGCCGCAATCAGGTAAATCGCCAGAATTCCGATGGCCGCGGTGATCACCGTCCCCGCATTGAACAGGCCTTTCTGGGCGTTCCAGACCACGGCGTAACCCACCGCGCCCGAGAGCAGGGCATAGTAGAAGAACGAGATCGCAGTCATCCGGATCACCAAGCCTTCCTTGCCGATCAAGCCCGCCACGGCCGATGCCGCCACGACGTTGTGCACACAGATCATGTTACCGGCGGCCCCGCCGACGGCTTGGAGCGCGACGATCCAGGTGGGGTCGACGCCGATGCGCTCGCCCATACCGAACTGGAAGAGAGAAAACATCATGTTGCTCACCGTATTGCTCCCCGCGACGAAGGCGCCCAAACCCCCGACGAACGTCGCGAAGATCGGCCAACCGGTTCCCACCCATGAGACCATGCCGTCCGCGAGGGCGATGGGCATCCCGTTGTAGCCGGCCGCACCGGCTCCCGAGTTGATGAACACCTGCACCATCGGCACGGTGAAAATCAAGGCCGTGGAGGCGGCGAGCGTCGACTTGAACGAGCTTTTCCATGCGGAGCGATAGGCTTCCCACTTCATTTTGTGGACGAAGTAGACGATCAGCGACACGGCGATGAAGACGGCCGCCGGCGCATACAGCGGCTGAAAACTCGCGGAAATCTCGGTTCCGAAGATTTGGTTGTAGGAGACCTTTTGAGCTTTGAGCCACTCCGAGAAGGAAACCCAAGTGCGCGAAAGCACGAGCAGCAGGCCGACGAGCACATAGGGCAGCCAAGCACGGAACATCCCGATCGCAGGGTTGCCATGATGACCGTCCTTGATCTGCAAGGCGCCGCTCCACGCCGGATCCCAGCGCTCGGGAGCATCGAAGTCCCAGACCTCCTCCTTGGCGGGGACGAGGAAGCCTTTGCGGGTTGCCGTCAC
>JBDNFZ010000436.1:0-2366 GCA_041689555.1 Opitutaceae bacterium
CAGCGAGGTCGGCTACGTGTTGCTCATCCCGCTCGCCGCCGCGCTTTTCCATGCGCTCGGTCGGCACCCCTTCCTCGGGCTCGCGGCGGCGTTTGCCGGGGTCTCCGGCGGTTACAGCGCCAATCTCCTCGTCGGCTCGGTGGACGTGCTGCTCTCGGGCCTTTCGGAGGCGGCGGCGCACATCGTGGACCCGACTTTCAAGGTCAACGCCATGGCCAACTACTACTTCATGGCGGTCTCGACCCTCATCGTGACGGTCGCCGGCACCTGGGTGACGGAGAAGATCGTCGCGCCGCGGATCGGCGACTACCGGGGCGACGCCCCGCGCGAGGAGTTGAAGCCGGTCTCGGCCGCGGAGCGGCGCGGCCTGTGGGCGGCGGCGGGCGCGGCGACGTTGCTCACGGCGGTCGTGCTTTGGGGCGTCTTGCCGGCCGACGGTTTTCTGGTGAACCCGAAGAACCCGGATTTCGCGGCGTCGGCGTTTATGGTCGGGATAGTGACGTTTATCTTCCTCTACGGCCTGCTGCCCGGCCTCGCCTACGGCCTCGCCGCGGGCACGATCAAAAACGATCACGACGTGATCGTGGGCATGAACGGCACCATGAAATCGCTGGCGTCGTTCATCGTCCTCGCGTTTTTCGCGGCGCAATTCATCGCGTATTTCACGTGGACGAATCTCGGCATCATCACGGCGGTGAGCGGGGCGCAGTTGATCACCCACCTCGGACTCGAGGACCTGCCGACGCTGCTGATGATCGCGCTGGTGCTCTTCGCGGCGGGGGTGAACCTGCTGATCTCGAGCGCCTCGGCGAAGTGGGCGCTGCTCGCACCGGTGTTCGTGCCGATGTTTATGCTCCTCGGCTACTCGCCGGCGCTGGTGCAGGGGGCGTTCCGGGTGGGCGACAGCGTGACGAACATCATCACGCCGCTGATGAGTTATTTCCCGCTGATCCTCACCTTCGCGCACAAGTATGACCCGCGCGCCGGCCTCGGCACGTTGATCGCGATGATGCTGCCCTACTCGATCGCGTTCCTGATCGCGTGGACGCTGTTGCTGATCGGCTGGATCGCGCTGGGTGTGCCGATGGGCCCGGGCGCGCCGCTGCTGTTGGCGAAGTGAGGCGCCCGGCGCCGGGACCCGATTATTTCGCGGCCGGGGCCGGGCGGCGGCTCGCGGGCGGGAGTTGCTCGAGCAGCTGGTTCGGCTGGCCGGCGCGCTTCTTCAAAGTGAAGGCGTCATAGAGGCGGTTGGTCGCGGTGCGGGCGGCGTAGCGCAGTTCGTCGCCGTCGATCGTGATGATCTGGTAGAGTTGGAGGTCCTCGCCGACGCGCGCATAGGTGCGGTCGTCGGTGATGTCATACATCTTCGGGCCGCTCACGCTCACGACGTAGACGGTGCCGATGGCAGGGTCGTAGGCTTGGTTGTAACCGGCGGGGGCGTTGGCGGTGCCGACGACCTCGGGCCGGCCGGAGACGTCGCCGGTGCGCGCGTAGGTGTGGTCGTGGCCGGTGAGGACGAGGTCGACTTTGAACTCGTCGAGGAGCGGCTTCCACGCGGCGCGCAGGGCGGGGTTGTCGCGGTTGCGCGCGGGGGAGAAGACCGGGTGGTGGAACGTCACGACGGTCCACCGCTGGGGATTCTCGGCGAGCACGCGGCGGAGCCACGGGATCTGCTCGGTCTGAAGACGGTTGGAATCGAGCGAGATGATGCGCGCGCCCTGGTAGTCGGTGTAGAAGCACGTTTCCTCGAGGCCGGCCGGCGCACCTTGGTCGGCGGGCAACGTGAACTGCGGCCGCCAGTGGTGGGACAGGGTGCGGACGCCGGCGTTCTGCGGGCGGTCTTCGAGAGGTTTTTTGTCGGCTTGGCGACCGACGACCTCGGCGGGGGTCCAGCCGGTGATCTCGGTGAAGGCGGCGTCGACGGAGGCGATCAACTCCTGTTCGTCGAGCATGACCAACGTGGATTTTCCGTCGGCGGTGGTGACGACGACGCGGGTCGTGCCGGATTTTTTGTCCTCGGTGGCGGAGACCTTCACGTCGAGCACGGAGCCGTCGCGCTTCGTCCAGCGGCGGTCGGAGGCGGGGCTGGCGCCCTCGTTGAAATGCTCGTGGTTGCCGGGGGTGGGGAAGACGGGGATGGTGGCGTTGACCCAGGCCGGGGCGCCGAACCACTCGCCCCACTCTCCGTCGCGGTTGGCGCGGTTGATGAGATCGCCGGCGTGGAGCGTGAAGGCGGCGCGGGGCGCATCGCGGAAGGCCTCGCGGAAGACGCGCGACCAGTGGGTCTTGATGTCGTTTTGCGCGTCGCCGAAGTAGACGAAGGTGAACGGCGCGGCCTCGCGCTTGGCGGTGCGGAAGTGAAACCA
>JBDNFZ010000437.1:0-3531 GCA_041689555.1 Opitutaceae bacterium
CCCTGGAGACCGGGCTTCGTGCGGAAAAGTTCAAAGTAGTCGGCGAGGGAGCCGTTGGAGTTGCCCATCGCGTGCGAGTATTCGCAGAGGATCACGGGGCGCGCGAGCGGGTGCAGGGGCGTCGGGATCGCGGGGCGCGGGTAGGCGGCGGAGGTGGCGCGGGCGTGACGTTCGCCGGGCGCGAGGAGCGCGGCGCCGCGCGGCGGCTGCGGCTCGCGGGCGGGGCGATAGTGTTTCGTGACGAGATCGCTCCACTCGGCGAGGTCGGCGATCGGGACATACATCGGGCAGATGACGTCGGTCGCGGCGGAGCCGTGGGCGAAGGTGAGCTTCGTCTGGTCGCGCGAGATCGCGCCCTCGTAATGGAGCGGGCGCGTCGGATCGAAGTGGCGGATCCAGCCGGCGGCGGCGTCGTGGGCCGGGCCGTGACCCGACTCGTTGCCGAGCGACCAGAAGATGATGGCCGGGTGGTTCTGATCGCGGATGACCATGCGCATCGCGCGGTCGAGCCACGCCGTGGCGTAGCGCGGATCGTGGCAGAGCTGGTTGTGGAAGTCGTGCGCCTCGGCGTTGGCCTCGTCGATGACGTAGAGTCCGTATTCGTCGCAGAGATCGAGCCAGCGCGGGTCGTTCGGGTAGTGGGAGCAACGGACGGCGTTGAAGTTGAACCGCTTCATCAGTTGCACGTCGCGCACCATCGTCGCGTAGGGCACGGCCTTGCCGTGGTCCGGGTGGTGGTCGTGGTGGTTGACGCCCTTGATAAGGACGCGGCGTCCGTTGATGAGCAGATCGCGGTCGCGGATTTCGAGCCGGCGGAAACCGAGACGGACCGAGGTCGCGCTCGTGCCGTGGGGGGTGCGGAGCGTGACGAGCAGGGTGTAGCGCGCGGGCGATTCGTGCGACCAAAGCGCGAGCTTCGCGGTGGGGATGGGCGCGCGGAACTTCGCGACGCCGCGGTCGTAGGCGTGGATGGCGCGGGCCATGGAGACCTTCCGCCGCAGCGGTGTCTTGAAAACCGCACGGCCGCGCGGGTCGAGCAACTGCACCTCGACTACGGCACGGTCGTGTAACTCCGCCGGGTAGCCGAGTTGCACATCGAGTTCGAGTTCGCCGCTCCGGAGATCGGCCGCGACGTGCGGGCGCGCGCGGATGTCGGCGAGATAGGTGCGGGGCGTAGCATAGATGAAGACTTCGCGGTGCAACCCGGCGAGCCACCACATATCCTGGTCCTCGATAAAATTCGCGTCGGACCACTTGATGACGACGGCGACGAGTTCGTTGTCGGCACCGGGCTTGGCGACCGCCGTGACGTCGAATTCGGCGGGCAGGCGCGAATCCTTGCTCAGGCCGACGGCGACGCCGTTCACGTAAACGGCGAGCACGCTGTCGGCGCCGCCGAAGTGCAGCACGAGACGCCGGCCGCGCCACGCGGTCGGCACGGTGAACGTTCGCCGGTAAACGCCCGTGGGATTGGCGGCGGGCACGGTGGGCGGCTCGTGGGGCCAGGGCATCTGCACGTTGGTGTAGTGCGGCCGGCCGTAACCCTGCGTTTCCCAATTCCCGGGGACCCGGATGCGCGCCCAAGCGTCGGTGGCGAAGGGCCGGCTCGCGATGAAGCGCTGCGCCGCCTCGGGCGTGGGCTCGAGCCGAAATTGCCACTCGCCGTCGAGGGTGCGGAACCACGGGGATTTTTCCCGCACGCCCGCCGCCGCCTGCCGGGCCGTGGCGAAATGCGTGAACGTCGCGCGCGGCGGGAGCTTGTTGAGCGAGGTGAGTTCGGGGGATTCCCAGGCTTTGACGAGGCCGGATTGGAGCATGGCGGACTCGTTTGAACAAGGCGCCCCGGCGGCGGGCAAGCGGCGAACATTGCCAGCCGGCCGCGCGCCTGTTCGCTTGGTCGGGTCCGCATGAAGAAGAATCCCGACGGCACTCCCTCCGCCTGCTGCGCGCCCGGTCATCGGCCGTCAGCCGCTGCCAATCCGGGCGTGGAACCGAAGTTTACCCGCACCGCCACCGTCGCGACGAACGGGATGCAACCCATCCCCGGCGGCGAGTTTCTGATGGGCACGGATGGCGACTATGGTTTCGCCGCCGATGGCGAGGGCCCCGCGCACTCCGTGGCTCTCGCGCCGTTCTTCATCGACGCGACCTGCGTGACGAACGCGCAATTCGCCGACTTCGTAAACGCGACCGGCTACAAGACCGAGGCGGAGCACTTCGGCTGGAGTTTTGTTTTCCAAGGCCACCTCGGCCTCGCGCAACTGGCCGCCGTGCGCCACCGCGTCGTCGGCAGCGAGTGGTGGTGCCGCGTCGAGGGGGCGACCTGGCGGCATCCCGAGGGCCCCAAGTCCAACATCAAGCAGAGCTGGGCCCATCCCGTCGTGCAGGTGTCGTGGCACGACGCGGTCAGCTACGCCGCTTGGGCCGGGAAGCGCCTCCCCACCGAGGCGGAGTGGGAATGCGCCGCGCGCGGTGGGCTCACGCAAAAACGTTTCCCGTGGGGCGACGACCTCGAGCCCGAGGGCAAGCACCGCATGAACGTGTGGCAGGGCGTGTTTCCGACCAAGAACTCCGAAGCCGACGGCCATTACGGCCCCTCTCCCGCGAAGAGTTTTCGCGCCAACGGCCACGGGCTCTACCAGATGACCGGCAACGTCTGGGAATGGTGCTGGGATTGGTTCGAGCCCGGCTACTATCGCCGCAGTCCGCGCGAGAATCCCCTCGGCCCTGAGACCGGCGAGCGTCGCGTGATGCGCGGCGGCTCGTATCTCTGCCATGCCTCCTATTGCAACCGCTACCGCACCGATGCCCGCAGCGCCAATTTCCCCGACAGCGGGACGACCAATCTCGGTTTCCGCTGCGTGCGGGATGCGACTCCGGCCCCGGCGACGACGGCGTGATATGAACTTCCCGTAGGTTTATTGATTCAAACGTTGGCTGTAGCCAGGGTCGCCGACCTCGGACCGGGGTCAGCGACCCCGGCTACAACGTGACAGGTTAGAATCCGAAAAATAAAGGGGCGTGGCGCCCAATTCTCGGCGCGGGATTTTTTCTTGGGCGCGGCGTCGTCGGCAGCTACCGGCGGCGGCACACGGTCAAGATGGTCGAGACGGACGAGGAGATCGCGCACGACGGCGGGTTCGGCGGAGGCGACGTTACGGGTTTCCTGCGACCAACGTCCCGTAGGTTTATCGATTCAAACGTTGGCTGTAGCCGAGGTCGCCGACCTCGGACCGGGGTCAGCGACCCCGGCTACAACGCGACAGGTTAGAATCCGAAAAATAAAGGGCCGTGGCGCCTAATTCTCGACGCGGGATTTTTTCTTGGGCGCGGCGTCGTCGGCAGCTACCGGCGGCGGCACACGGTCGAGACGGACGAGGAGCTCGCGCACGACGGCGGGTTCGGCGGAGGCGACGTTCCGGGTTTCCTGCGATCAACGTCCCGTAGGTTATTGATTCAAACGTTGGCTGTAGCCGAGGTCGCCGACCTCGGACCGGGGTCAGCGACCCCGGCTACAACGCGACAGGTTAG
>JBDNFZ010000438.1:0-3331 GCA_041689555.1 Opitutaceae bacterium
CCCGACATCGCCATACCCACGGCGTTGCCGACGCCTTGGCCCAAGGGGCCGGTGGTGCATTCAACTCCGGGGGTTTCATGGAACTCGGGGTGACCGGGGGTCATGCTGTGCAAAGCGCGGAACTGCTTTACCTGCTCGATCGGCAGATTGTAGCCGCTGAGGTGCAGCCAGCCGTAGAGGAACATCGAGCCGTGGCCCGCCGAGAGGATGAAGCGGTCGCGGTTCAGCCAACGCGGGCGCTCGGGATTGTGGATCAAGGCGTGTCCGTAAAGCACGGCCCCGATCTCGGCGGACCCCAAAGGTAAGCCGAGGTGGCCGGAGGAGCAGGCGTGGACCGCGTCGATCGCGAGTCCGCGAGCTTGGTTTGAAGCCTTGGCGAGAAGATGGGTTTGCAGCGTCATGGAGAAGGAAGTGGTGTTCGGAAATGGTTTGATCGGTAGACGGCGGGAGAATTTTCAGGCATGAAAAAGGCGAGCCTCGAAAAGGCTCGCCTTGGCAAGATCACTCCATCGTCTAAGCAACGCCTTACGAGGCGGCAGCCGGGGTCACCACTGCGGCGGGCGCGAGGGGAGCGACGACAGGAGCGGGAACGACGGGAGCGACGACGGCCTTGGCGCGGAACTCACGCTCTTTGACGGCCACGGCGGCCTTGCCGGTCCGCGTCCGCAAATAATAGAGGCGCGAACGCATCACCTCGGACTCGCGCTCGACCTCGACTTTTTCGATGTTGGGCGAATTCACGGGGAACACGCGCTCAACACCCTCGCCGTAGCTGATACGACGAACGGTGAAGGTCTCGTGGATACCGGCGCCTTTGCGGGCGATCACGATCCCCGAATAAACTTGGATACGTTCTTTGTCGCCCTCACGGACCTTGGTGTGGACGCGAACACCGTCGCCGACTTTGAACGGCGCGGTGTCTTTTTTCACCTGCGAAGCGGTGACTTGGCTGATAATCGGGTGCATACGTTGAGTTTAGTTGAGTAAATCGGGTCGGACGGAGGCTGTTTTCTCCAATTGTCGCGCGGACCGCCATTTTTCGATTTCGACATGGTTGCCCGAGAGAAGAACTTCGGGAACGGACATGCCCTTGAATTCGGCGGGACGCGTGTATTGAGGAAAGTCGAGCAACTTGTTAGTGAAGGATTCGTGCGTCAACGACTTTTCCTCGCCGAGCACGCCGGGGATGAAACGGGCCAGCGCGTCGAGCACCACGGCGGCGGCGAGGGTGCCGTTTGTGAGCACGTAATCGCCGATACTGATCTCCTGATCGATCACCCGATCGCGGATTCTTTGATCGATTCCCTCATAGTGTCCGCTCAGCATCAAGAGGTGCTTTTCCCGGGACAGCGACAGGGCCAGCGCCGGCGAGAGCGGAACGCCGTCGGGCGTCAGATAAATCCGGCGACAACCCGGGGTTTGGAGCTGCTCGATCGCGGCAAAAACCGGCTCGGGTTTCAGCACCATCCCGGCTCCACCTCCGAAGGGACGATCATCGGCGGTGCGATGTTTATCAATGCACCACCGCCGGAGGTCATGCACGCCCACCGCCAAGTGCCCTGCGTCAATCCCACGCCCCATAATGCTTTCGGCAAGAAACCCGTCGAGCATCCGCGGGAAAAGCGTGATGATATCGATCTTAAGCATTGGGCGTTCGCTGGGTTGGAAAACAAAAATCGCCCGAACCTCGCGGCCGGGCGATTGCAGAAAACTCGGTTCGTCCGGCGCTCAGCTCGCAGCGGGAACGGGTGCGGATGCGGATGCGGATGTGGGCGCGGCGGCCTCGGCTGCTGGCGCGGCGCGGCGCGCCCGCTTGATCATGGAACCGACCGTATCGCTGGGCTTGGCACCCTTGCTGATCCAATAATCGACGCGATCCAGCTTCACCTTAAAGCCATTGGTCTTGGCGCGGGGGTCGTAGGTGCCGATCGTTTCGACGGGGGCGCCATCACGGCGAGACCGGGCTTCGGCAACCACGACGCGGTAGTGTGGCTGATGGAGGGCGCCGATGCGGGTGAGACGGATTTTGAGAGCCATGTCGGTGAGATTTTCGGTTCGGTTCTGAGTTAAAAAGAGGAGAAAAGCACCGGCCAACAATCGGCTTGTCAAGCCCCTACTCCCGCCGCTCTGTTCCCTTCCTTATGCTCAAAGCCGGCATCGTCGGACTGCCCAACGTGGGTAAGTCCACTCTCTTTAACGCCCTCACCCGCTCCCGCAAAGCCGAGGCGGCCAACTATCCGTTCTGCACCATCGAGCCCAATATCGGCGTGGTCGTAGTGCCCGACGAGCGCGCCTACGTGCTCCAAAAGATCGCCAAAACCAACGTCGTGATTCCCGCCGCGATCGAATTCGTCGACATCGCCGGCCTCGTCGCCGGTGCCAGCAAGGGCGAGGGCCTCGGCAACCAGTTTCTCGCCACCATTCGCGAAGTCGACGCCATCGTCCAAGTCGTGCGGTGTTTCGAGGACGGCGATATCATCCACACGATGGGCTCGGTCGATCCCGTGCGCGATATCGAGGTGATCACCACCGAACTCGTGCTCGCCGATCTTGATGCCGTTGCAAAACGTATCGATAAAACCCAGAAAAAAGCTAAATCCGGCGATAAGGAAGCTCAAGCCGAGGTCGCCCTCCTCGAGCGCCTCAGCCCGCATCTCAACTCCGGCCTGCCCGCCAATACCCTCCCCGCCACCCCCGAGGAGAAGAGCATGATGGCCCTCTTCCAATTGCTTACGGCCAAGCCCGTCCTTTACGCCTGCAACGTCGCCGAGGGCGATCTCGCCACCGCCGAGCAGAATCCTTTCGTCCAAAAAGTGGCCGAGTTCGTCCGCGCCCACCACGACGCCGCCTACGTGCCCATCAGCGCCCGCATCGAATCCGAGCTCATCGACCTTCCGGCCGACGAGGCCAAGGCCTTCCTGAAAGACCTCGGCGTCGACGACTCGGGCGTCTCCTCGCTCATTCGGGGAACCTACGAATTGCTCGGTCTCCAGACTTATTTCACCGCCGGCGAAAAAGAAGTTCGCGCTTGGACGATCAAGAAGGGCTGGAAGGCGCCCCAGGCCGCCGGCGTCATCCACACCGATTTCGAGAAAGGTTTCATCAAGGCCGAGATCGTCTCTTACGCCGACCTCACCCGCCTCGGCAGCGTCGCCGCCGCGCGCGAGGCCGGAAAGTATCGGCTCGAGGGCAAGGATTACATGTTCGCCGACGGCGACGTGGCCTTGTTCCGCTTCAACAACTAGACGGGTTTCAGTGGGTCGCCCCGCCGGCGGCGCGCACATCGCGCTTCCTGCGCAGCGCCGTTTCCACGGCGAGAGACAACGCCGTC
>JBDNFZ010000439.1:0-2722 GCA_041689555.1 Opitutaceae bacterium
CGTCCACGCTCAAAGCGCGTTGGGGACAACGCGCTCCACCTTTCGGACCGCCAACGCCCACGGCCGGTGAGATTTAGACTTTCCCGGGTAGCATCGGGACCTCCGGGCCCGATGGCTTTTGTCGGATGCTCCCCTCGAACCGGGCCCGGAGGTCATGGTGCTACCCTCGTTCCCCAAAAGTCTAAAAATCAAGCGACGTCGGATTTATCTCTCTAGCCACCTTGTTTCCCATGGATCAACCCGCCGCTCCCGCCCGCACGCCTTGGCTCTGGATTCCCAGTCTCTATTTCGGGCAGGCCATCCCCTACGTCGTCGTGATGACGCTGTCGGTCGTGATGTATAAAAACCTCGGCGTCTCCAACACCGACATCGCGCTCTACACGAGCTGGCTCTACCTGCCGTGGGTCATCAAGCCGCTCTGGTCGCCGCTCGTGGACCTGTTTCGCACGAAACGATTCTGGATCGTGACGCTGCAACTCGTGATCGGCGCGGCGCTGGCCTCGGTCGCGCTCACGCTGCCCGGCCCGGCGTTTTTCCAAGCTTCGCTCGCGGTGTTTTGGCTGATGGCGTTCAGCTCGGCCACCCACGATATCGCGGCCGACGGTTTCTATATGCACGCGCTGCCGTCGCACCGGCAGGCGGCTTTCGTCGGCGTGCGCAGCACGTTCTACCGGCTCGCGACGCTCTCGGGGCAGGGCGGCCTCGTTTATCTCGCCGGCTCGTTGAAGGAGAAGCTGGGCGGCTTCGCCCAAGCGTGGTCCGTCGTTATGCTGGTGCTGGCGGTGTTCTTCGTGCTGGCGGGCGTCTATCATTTTTTCGTGCTGCAGAAGCCGGCGACCGACCGGCCCGTGCCGCAGACGGGCTCGTTGGTGCGGGATTTCGTGCGGGTGTTCGGCTCGTTCTTCAAGAAGCCCGGGATCGGCGCGGCGCTGGCTTTCATGTTGCTCTACCGGTTCGCGGAATCGCAGGCGCTGAAGTTGGTCACGCCGTTTCTACTAGATCCGCGCGATATCGGCGGGCTCGGGCTGACGACGCAGCAAGTGGGCCTCGTGTATGGCACGGTGGGCGTGGCGGCGCTGACGGTCGGCGGGATTCTCGGGGGCTGGATCATCTCGGTTTACGGGCTGAAGCGCCTGCTCTGGCCGATGATCCTCGCGATGAATCTGCCCAACGTGGTCTTCGTGTCTCTCGCGGTCGCGCAGCCGACCGACGTGGCGGTCATCAGCGGTCTGCTCGCGGTGGAGCAACTCGGCTATGGTTTCGGTTTCGCGGCGTATCTGCTCTTTATGATCATGACGGCGCGCGGGGAAAACCAGACGGCCCACTACGCGATCTGCACCGGCTTTATGGCGCTGGGCATGATGTTGCCGGGGATGGCGGCGGGATGGATCCAAGACCAGATCGGCTACGTGAACTTCTTCTGGTGGGTGCTCGCCGCGACGATCCCGTCGTTTACGGCGGCGGCGTTGATCAAGATCGATCCGGGGTTTGGGAAGAAGGCGGAGTAGGCGCGCGGGCTCAGGGATTCGCCGCGATCTTCGCGAGGCGGGCGTCGAGTTCCGCCGCAGGCAACCACTGGCCGCGAAGCATCACGCCGGAGCGTTTCGCGATGTTGCCGATGTCGGCGAGCGGGTTGGCTTCGAGCAGGAGGAGATCGGCGCGGTGGCCGGGGGCGACGAGGCCGAAGCGATCCTTGGCTTTCATGAACACGCCGATGTCCTTGGTGGCGGAGCTCAGGACTTGGTAGGGCGTGAGCCCGGCGGCGACGTTGGCCCGCATCTCGCGCGCGACGGAAAAGCCCGGCACGCTGAATTCCTGCGGCGAATCCGTGCCGAAGAGAATCGTGGCTCCGCCGTCGGCGAGGGCCTTGAGCACGATCTTGCGGTTGGCGGCGATGCGGAGCGCACGCGCGCGGTCGAACTTCTCGTTGGCGGTGCGGCGCGTGAAGACGCCCTGCCAGCGTTCGACTTCCTTGGCGGGCATGTAGCGAAGCTCGGGGTAAGTCATCATCGCGGAGAGATCGGCGGCGCCGATGATGGTTTCCCACAGCGCCATGGTGGGGACGACGGCGGTGCCGGCTTCGCGCGTGCGGCGGACGATCTCGGCGAGATTCACCGGATCGACCGGGCCGGTGTCGGCGCCGAGGTATTCGATGTAGCCGTCGACGTGATCCACGGTTTGCTGACGGCGCTCAAGGGCGTGGGCGAGGCCGACATCGGCGGGGATGTGACCGGCGAAACGAATGCCGGCGGCGTCGGCCGTCTGTGCCATCGCGTCGTAGACGTCGCGCTTCAAGCCGGGGAGCACTTTCAACAAATCCCAACCCTCGGCCTTCTGTTGGTTGACGCGAAGCACGGCGGCGCTGGGCAATTGGGTGGCGGTGGGGCCGTTGCCGGTGAAGGCGGGGCCGGCGAGGTGGAGGGTGGGGCCGATCATCGCGCCGCTGGCGACCTGGCTGCGGAGTTCGAGTTGGCCGGGCCAGCCGAGCATGCTGCGCACGGTCGTCACCCCTTGGGCGACGAAGAGGAAATAGACGCGCTCGATATACTCGGGATCGGAACCGGGCGGCGGATTATGGCCATGCATGTCGCCGAGGCCGGGGAGAAGGAACTTGCCGGTGCCGTCGATCCGGCGGGCATCGGCGGGGATCGTCGTGGCGGCGGTGGAGCCGACTTGCACGATGCGATCGCCGGTGACGACGACGGTCTGCTTCGTGAGCACG
>JBDNFZ010000440.1:0-4106 GCA_041689555.1 Opitutaceae bacterium
GCCTCGTGGCTCGACCGCGACGGCTACCGTGACTACGACACGCAGCAGAAGAAATTCATCGCACCCGTGATCCGCTGGCAGCCGCGGAAAGGCACGGCGGTCACGCTCGATCTGGAATACGCCAACCTGAGTTTCACCGGCCTTGGCAACTGGCTGCGTTATACTGATCGCGTCAAAAACGTGGTGAAGTTCGATGACACCGTCTTGCCGCGGACTTGGAACTCCCAGGGGCCCGGCTTGGGCACCAATCTCGCGAACCGCGTTTACTCGCTCACGTTCGAGCACGCATTCAACGATCGCATCGTGATGCGCAACCTATCCGGCGTCAGTTCTCTCCGACGCAATAATTGGGAGAACGGCTCGACGGCCACGACGCCCACGGAGACCCTCCCCGTCATGTTGCCTTGGGGGCGCGGCCTGGGGGGTGGTTTTACCAACGGCCAGACATTTGCCAACAGCCTCAATGTGGCGGCGCGGTTCGACCTCGGCGCGAAACACTACACCCGGATCGTGGCGGGCTGGGACTACAACGCCATCCGCAGCAACACCGACAGCCGCACGACCGGCGTCGTCGGCGGCGTCGGTGTCGCGAGTCCCGCTATTTGGGACCTCGCCAACCCGTCCACGTGGGATCGCTCGGTCCCTTCGATCTACGAGTCCCGCGTGAGCGCCTACGCCGGCACCAAAAGTTGGGAGGATAAATTCTACCTCGTCGATGCCCTCTCACTGTTCGATGAGCGCCTGATGTTTCTCGGCGGCATCAACCATTCAAAAATCAATATTCTCTCGCTCAACTACATCACCAAAGGACGGCTGAGGATTAAGCCCGAGCCGCGCAACACACCGCAGGCGGGTGCGGTCTGGCGCGTCACGCCCGCGCTTGGCCTTTACGTGAACTACTCCGAATCCTACCGCCAGATATCTACCTTGCGCACAAACGCCGACCGTAGTCTCACGCCTTTCGAGCCGCTTATCGCCAAAGGCCTCGACTACGGCGTGAAATACGATTTCGGCGACGGTCGCTACAGCGGCCAGGCCACGGTTTTCGACACTCGCTACACCAACGCGCGCCAGTCGTTCACCGCCACCGATGAATTCGGCACCTACGGCTACGAAACGCAGGTCGGCGAAATCGGCTCGCAAGGCGCGGAATTCCGCCTCACCGCGAATGTCACCAAAAACTGGCAGCTTGTCGGCGGATACACCTATGTGGACGCGAAGATCACGAAGAACCCGGCCAACCCCAGGATCATCGGCCGCACGCTGCCCCGCTCCCCCACACACTCCGCCACGCTCACGACGTCGTATCGTTTCACCCAAGGTGCGTTGAAAAAATTCTCTGTCGGAGGGAACGTGAGCTTCCGGAGCCAAGCCAAAGCCTTCGAGACCGCCGATCCGTTCCTGCTCGATCCCCGCCTCGTCGTGAACGGTCGCATCGGCTACGCGGGCAAACTGTTTGATCGGAATGTAAACTATAACCTCCTCGTCAACAATCTCACGAACGAGAAATACTATCCGAGTTCCCTCGGCCAAGCCGACCCGACCTCTTACCGCCTCTCGGCCGAATATCGCTTCTGACCACGATGTTCCTCCCGCGCTTTATCCCCTCCGCCTTGCTCGCCGCGCTCGCCTGGACTGCGTCCGGCGCCCCGCCGGCCGCCGATTACGAACTCCTCTTTGCCGACGAGTTCGACGGTGGCCGCGTCAACCCGCGCGACTGGAGTTTCCGCCTCGGCCCGCGCACCGGCACCGGCATCGACGGCCTCAACCTCGAGCGCTCCGTGCGCCTCGCCGACGGACATCTCGTCGTGACCGCCACGCAGGAGACAATCAACGGTAAGCTCGAGAACGTCGGCGGCGGCCTCATCAGCAAGCACCGCTTTGGCTACGGCTACTACGAGTGCCGTTCGCGGCCCTTCATGGCGGGACGAGGCGTCCACGTCGCGTTCTGGCAACGCGGCATGGGCGGCCCCGAGAATAACTCGATCTTCGAAATCGACTCCCACGAAATTGATTCCACCCAGAAGATCGCGTGCAACAATCTCTACGTCGATATCTCGACCAAGGGCTTCATGGAGCTTGCCTGGCCCCACCGCGCGCAAGTGCCCCTCAAGCTTCCACCCGACGGCTGGTGGATCGACGCCTACGAATACACGCCCGACGGCGTCGTGTTCTACGATCAGGGTAAAGTCGTCGCCCGAGCCGAATTCCCCGACCTCGTCGCTGCGCAAAACGTCTGGCTCACCGCGCTCAACGGCGTCGGCAAGGTCGACGCCGAGAAGCTCCCCGGAGAAACCCGCTTCGACTATTTCCGCTTCTACGCCCGCGACTACCCGGGCGCGAATCTGCTGCCCAATGGCGGCTTTGAATACAATCAGGACAAGGTCGATCTCCAGCGTCCGCTTGCGTGGCGCGAAACCGGCGACGCCGATGCCAGTCGTGTCGTGCGCGGCGAGGCGGCCCAGGGCGATTTCAAGCTCCGCCACGCCGCCGACCGCGCCTACGCGGTGACCACCGCGCAGACGCTCGAATTCATCCGCGACGGTGACTACGAGCTTCGCGCTCGCGTGCGCCGCGGCGGAAATCAAACCGTCGCGCGTCTCACGGTCTCGGAATTCGGCGGCACCGAGATCACCGCCGATATCCCCGTCGGCGAGGCATGGACGGATCTGCGGATCGCCCGCGTGCCGGTCTCCAAACGGGGCGTCACGATTTCGATCATCTCCGAAGGTGGTGTCGACGATTGGCTGGAGATCGACGAAGTGCAGTTCATGAAACCGCCGCTCGAGAGCCAGCAGCCGCGGCCCTCGCGCTCCTTCGCCCTTCGCGACGGAGATCCGATTTGGGAAATTGGGCAGCGCGAACCCATCGCGTTTTCGGGTGACGAGAAGTTTTATTTCTTCGGCCGCAATTGCGGCCTCGGCGACGCCATGACCGTGTCCCTCACGCTGACGCCGGAGCACGCGGCCGACACCGTGCCCATATCTCGCCTCCCGAAGACGGGCGAGGCCGGTTGGGCCGTGCGGCTCACGGCCGCCGGCGACGTGGCGTTTCGCCTCGGCACGCAGGCAAACTTCCGCGATGTCGTGGCGAAGAACGCCTACCGCGCGGGCCAGCCCGTGCGCGTCGCCTGTGTTTACGATCAGGGCGCGGTTCGCGTTTTTATCGACGGCCAACTCCGCGCCAGCGCGGACGGTGTCACGCAGGCGCCCAAAGACCTGACCGCACCCGGCCGGCTCGGCGCCAACAGCGGACTCTACGAAGCCGTCGGCGACGTCACGCTGCTTGCGGACAAATCAACCGCGCCCGCCCGAACCCGCCTCGCCAATTACGCCGGCACGCTTGGCGCCGTCCGCATCTACAACCGCGCACTCGCCGCCTCTGAATTTGCGCGCTAAGCCCACGGACATGAGCGCGTGCCGCCGAGTAGCTGGATTGATTCTCGCCTTGATTTTTTCTTTCTCGTCCCAAGCAGCCGACGCGACACAGAACCACTGGCGGATTATGGCGGTCGGAGACTCGATCACCGAGGGTGGGTCTGCCTTTTCAGTCTACCGTCCGCTCCTCGGGGGAAAACTGCGCGCCGCCGGCATCGATTTTGAGTTTGTCCGCTCGCGCGGCCAAGATCCGCGGCGGCACGAAGGCTACGGCGGAAAGAACATAGAGTTTCTCTCCACCACCGTGCCGGCGAATTTCGCGAAGACGCCCGCTGACGTCGTCCTGCTGCACTGCGGCCACAACCACTTCGGCATCGAAAACCAGTCCCCAGCATGATCGCTGCGACAGAGAAACTCATTACTTCCTTCCGCGCCAGCAATCCCAAGGTCATCGTCGTGCTCGCTCGGGTGATCCCGGAGGGAAAGCCACCGAAGTATTCCTGCCTCCCGAAGCTGAACACCGAACCCGCGCGGACCGCCGCGCGTCTACGTTCACCCGCGCAGCCCGTGATCGTCGGAGCTCAGGCCACTGGCTTCGACTGGCCCACCGACACCATCACCGACCACGTTCAACCAACGCACGCGGCGCCAAGAAAATGGCGGAGCCCTGGTTTGCCGAGCTCCAAACGACCCTCTCGATTCACCGCACTCCGGGCCCTGCCGCCGAGA
>JBDNFZ010000441.1:0-2595 GCA_041689555.1 Opitutaceae bacterium
CGATGAAGGGGACGCGGCCCGGGGTATTGAAGTAGTAGGTCACGAGCACACGGGTCGCGTCGAGTTGCACGGACCACGGGTAGCCAAGGTCGGTCGTGCCGCCATCGGCGCGGAGGATGATCTCGGGCGCATCGGCGGCATCGGTGCATTCGGGATTCAGGATGCGCGCGCGGATGCCGTAGGGCGGATGCCGGTAGCCGTAGGTGAGCAGCACGCGGTCGTCGGGCAAGCGCAGCGCGTGGAGCGGGTGTCCCCGAAAACCAAGACGCTGCCAAGGTTGGAACGTGCGGCCGCCGTCGGTGGAGCGCGCGAAGCAGGCTTCGTCACCGAGGCGCTCGGAGCGCAGAAAGGCCACGAGATCGCCTCGTGGCGTTACATGGAGCGAGGTTTCGTTGAACGAGGCGATGGGATCGGCGGCGACGGCAGCGGTATAGGTCCAGCTTTGACCGCGATCGGTCGAACTAAGCAGATGGGTGGAACTCCGATGCGGACTCAGATTTTCGGTGGCGGCGACGACCCAGTGAAGACGGCCGTCGCCAGCTTCGACGAGGGCGCCGCGGTTGTAGGCCGGCAGGGGTTTGCCATACGGATCGCGGAGGATTTCGGGCGTGATGTGGGGCGGCGTCAGCGGGCCGGCCCAAGACCGGCCACCATCCGTGGAGCGGAGATAGTAGCCGCCGCTAAAGATGGAGCCGGGATAGTTTTGCAGAAAGGGTGCGGCGAGCTTGGCCACGCCATCGGGGCGGAGAAAAGCCCAGCCGTAGCTCATGCAGAGAACGGTGCCGTCGCGGAGCTGGAGCAGGCAGGGGTCCTGGGATCCGACGAGGGCGTGGGCGTGGAGCAGTTCCGGCGGAGAAGTCCACGTCTGGCCATCGGATGAGCGCACCAACACGAGCTGACTGTTGGGATCGACGTGGTTGTTTTTGGCCTCGCCGAAAGCGAGGCGGTTGGGGGCGCGGCGGAAGGCGACGATGACTTCACCGTCGGGCCGGCGGATAACGGAAGGGAAGGCCGCGTGGAACTTTGGATCGGCGTAAATCTCCAGATCGCGAACCTTGCGCGCGGCCGGCGCGGCGGTGGCGATCCACGGGAACAGGAGGAGACCGAAGGCGAGGCGCAGAGGTATCATCGGGTGTCGGAGCGGGGTTGAGGAGGGGTGGGGTAAATGCAAAAAAGCCCCGACGTGCAGGTCGGGGCCAGAATGCGAACGGTTGCGGGTGCCTCAGAGTTGGGCGGTGAGCTTGGCCTTGAGGGCGGCCTTGGGCATCATCCCGACGATCTGCTCGGCGACCTTGCCGCCCTTGAAGAGCAGCATCGTGGGGATGGTGAGGATGCCGTATTCCGCGGCGATCGCGACGTTGTCGTCGATGTTGACCTTGGCGATTTTCACCTGGCCGTCCATCTCGACGGCGATCTCCTCGAGGATGGGGGCGATGGCTTTGCACGGGCCGCACCAAGGCGCCCAGAAATCCACGAGCAAGGGCGTGGTGGCGGCGGCGACGGTGGCTTTGAAATCAGCGGTGGTGAGATTGGCGATTTTATCGGACATGGGAGTTGGGTTGATGGAGAAGAAAGGGGCCGGTGGGCGGCTAAAGGCAACCGCGCGTTCAGCGCGGCGTGGATTTTTGGAGAATCTCGGCGAGCTCCTTCGGCTCCACTTTTTGGAGCGGCTTGCCGCGCAGCTTTAGCTCCTCGAAGGTTTTTACGACGGTTTCGGTCATGCGGTCGTGGGTCTCGGCGGAGCCGCCGACGATGGCGAACTGTTCGCCGGTGGTGAGCCGTTTGTGACCATCGGAGTTATCAAGGCCGACGCCGAGCAGGCCGGCTTTGGGCGGGGCGGGTTTGCGCGGCATGGTCACGAGAGCACCGTGTTGGGGTTCGCCGTGGTTTCAAGCGGGTTCTCCCTTTCCTCGCGGGCGGTGCAGATGATGTCGGTGAAGGCTTCGTTTTGCGTCAGCCGGAGCGAGCCGAGGCGGGTGAGCTCGAGGAGGGCGAGGAAGGTGGCGACGAGCTGCCGGAGCGTGGTGCCGTGGGGGAAGAGTTCGGAAAAGACGAAGGTCCTGTGGCTTTGCAGGCGCGCGAGCAGCCACTCCATCTGGTCGGCGACGGTGATCGTCTCGTCGTGAATCTCGCCGACGACGAGTTTCTCGGCGAGGCGGCGCAGCACGATGTTGAAGGTGTGCCAGAGTTCGATGCGGCCCACGGCCTTCAGGGGTCGGGCTTCCGGTTCGGCGCTGAGGGCGGAGACGTGGCGCGCCATCAGGTCCTGGCGATTCCGAATGATGCCGGCGAGCTGGCCGGCGGCTTCCTTGAACTTCTTGTATTGCAGAAGTTGATGGACGAGTTCCCAGCGCGGATCGATGTCGTCGTCGGGATTGGCGTTGGGATCGATGGCGTGGAGGCCCTTGGGCAGGAGGAGGCGGCTCTTGATCTCCATGAGCGTGGCGGCCATGACGAAAAATTCGCCCGCGACATCGAGGTCGAGCGACTGCATCGCGCGCAGCGTCTCGAGATACTGCCGGGTCACCGACTCGATCGGGATGTCGTAGATATCGATCTCGTTCTTGCGAATGAGAAAGAGAAGCAGGTCGAGCG
>JBDNFZ010000442.1:0-2332 GCA_041689555.1 Opitutaceae bacterium
CGGCACGGCCACGCCGCACGCCGCGATCATCGGCGCGAGGTGCAGCGAGACCTTGTCGCCCACACCGCCGGTCGAATGCTTGTCGGCCTTCGGCTGCTTCAGCGTCGAGAGATCGGCCACGACGCCGGAATTCATCATCGCCTCGGTGTAGAGCGCCGTCTCCGCCGGAGTCATCCCGCGCAGATAAATCGCCATGAGCAGCGCCGAGAGCTGGTAATCCGCCCACGAGCCATCCGTCGCCCCGCGCACAAACGCCCCGATCTCCTCGCGACTCAGCGCATGTCCGTCGCGTTTCTTGGCGATGATATGTTGGGGAAACAGCATCCCCCACCCCAACCCGCGTCACTACTAAAGGCAACGCCGCGCCTCGCCGGCTAGGGCCCGCCGCCGTAGGCGCGCTCCACCTTCGCGATCCGCACGCGATCCTCCGCATACCCCGCGGCTTTTCCGCCTTGCTGGGCGCGATGATGCTCCGCGTTGCGCTTCCAGGCGAAGATCGACTCTTCGTCGCGCCAGTAACTCACCTTGATCCCCAGACCGTCGGCGCCGCGGGCGCTTTCGATCCGGAGGAAACCGTCCTGCATCGAGCCAGGTTCAACAGTGCGGTCGGCCATCGCCGCTTAGCCGTCTTCTCCGTCGGCGCGCTTCGATGTGAAAATCACCGCGTATTAGGGCGGCTCGGGAGTGGACGTTCTCTTGTCGGGGTTCGTGCTAATGCTGATTTCCTCTTCAAGACCTGCATCGAGCCGCCACCGACAAAAAACGTGGTCCGTGCCCACCACCTCGCTCGCAATACCGGACTCCTCCAGGTCGGCTGCGGCGCTGGTCAGGGCGAAACGTCGGCAACCCGTAGCTTCACATCGCGATCAACCCTCGGGGCGCTTCGGCACGGGCAAACGCAATCTTATCGGCCGCTATCTGCCGCCGCGAAAAACCGCCCGGGCAAAGCCGAAAGGGGTCCGCGACAACCGCGTCATGACAGACATCGTGTTTTGCGCGGCGATGGGTTCCGCCACTGAGGCGAGCGCCTGCTCCCGCGCCAACAACGCGACCTCGCGAATCGCGATATTGGCCTGCTGGCGCCTCAACTCCGCCTGCTCGGCCTTCAACACCATCCGATCATCCCGGAAGCTCGCCTGCTCCGAGTCGAGCAGCTCGCGCGCGCGGATCAGCTTGTCCCACGCGGATTGCAGCGAGAGTTCTCCGGCCGGAAACGGCGAGACCGAAGCGGCCGACTCGGGTTGCCGACGGGCGTCGATGTCGGCCTGCATCGCCCGCAGTTGCGCCTCGAAAGCACGCAGGTTCTCTTCCGTCTCGCGCAACGCCTGCCACTCGGCCTCCAAGCGGACCCGCTCTCCCGCCGCATACTGGGAAATACCGGGAGACTCGGTTGCCAAAAGGGAGCGGCTCGAGCGTTTCAGGCGGACTTCGACAGGCGTGGCGGAGAAGTTGTGCGGTGATGAGTTCATGACCCATTCAGCATAACCTAGCTTGCGTCGCCCGCATAGGGGGCGGCCGGGTTTTGACCGCCATTTTACCCGACGGAACCCACGATTCCCAAAAATTTCACAAACCCGCGCCGTCCGTGCCCGAAATTCAGTCGCCGGACAGGCCCATCAGGGCGCGGGTCATTGCGAGCGGCGCCTTGGCGATCTTCGCCAGCATGGGCGCGGACTCGACGGATTCGGGCGCTACGGTCTCGATTCGCTCCGGTGGCTGGCCGGCGAGCAAGGTCTCCTCCCGATCCGCCACCCGCGCTTCCCGCTCCACCACCGACTGTGCGCGCCGCCGCACCACCGCAGTCTCGTCGCGCAACGCGATCCGGTCGCCGCGCAGGTGGGCCTGTTCCAATTCGAGCAGCTCGCGCGCGCGGATCAATTTATCCCATTCCGTCCGCAATGCGTCGGAGCTGCCGCCACACGGAGCTGCCGTCGCGTTCTTCGTCCGCACCGGCGCGGGGGCGGCCGTCTCGACACGACGTTGGCGAATCGTGGCGTCGATTTCCGCCTGCATCGTGCGCAGCCGCTTCTCGTAGGCCTTGAGGTTGGCTTCGGTCTCGCGCAGCACCTGCATATCCGCATCGAACCGGGCGCGCTCCTCGGCCAGGGCACCGCCCCGCGTCGCCGGCTCGGCGAGTAGCGGCGACATGGAGTCGAAGCCGCGCCGGCGGCGGCTATCAGCCTTCGGAAACGTCGTGTTACCCATGGCCGGAGTGGATGCCCGCGCCTGCTGCGAAGCAACCCGGCAAAACCGACTACGCAGTTCCCTTCGGCTGCCGTCGGAACCGCCGGGACTTACGCACGGAAAATCACGTCTTCGCGGTTGAACATCC
>JBDNFZ010000443.1:0-2426 GCA_041689555.1 Opitutaceae bacterium
GACCAAGCTGGCGTGCTGGGGCCCGCCGCCGACGAATACCAATACGATGCGCGGCACCGGTCTGAGTTGTTCCGCCAAGTCGAGCAGGGGATCGAGGTCGTGGACGCGGCCGAGATTTCCGGAATAGAGCAGCACGAATTTATCCGAGATCCCCCACGCGGTGCAAAGGGCGAGGATATCGGCATCGGTCGCCGGGCCGAGGCCGACCGGCGCCCAATTTGGAATCACCGAGACGCGACCCGGAGGGACGCCGTTGGCGACCACGGTCGCGGCCATATCGTCGCCAAGCGTGACGCAGCGGTCGGCGGCCCGCCACGCAAGGTTGCGAAACGGCTTGGCGAGGCCGAGCCAGCGGTGGCCGGATAGGGTGATCGCGACCTCCGGGTAGATGTCTTGAATCCAATGCATGACGCGAGCGTGCTTGAGCCAGCCGACGCACCCGACGCCGATCCCGATCAGGGGAGGATCGGTGAGAGCGACGACGACATCGCCGCGCCGGGCGGTTAGGGCGAGATGCCAGAGCACCCCGAGGTAGAACGAGGCGAAGTCGATAAGCTTCCCCGCGAGGGCGGACCGGGTCCAGCGCGTCGAGCTGACGCGGATAAGGCTGACGCCAAGCCGGGATTCGTGGCTCGGGAAACCTCGTCCCGGGCGACTCGCGATCACGGATACCGAGTGGCCGGCCGCCGCCAGGGCCTCGGCTAAATCGGTGAGGAGTTGGGCGGTCGCCTGTTCGTCGGGCCAGTAGAACCGATTGACAAAAATAAATCTCACGGGCGAAACGGCTGGCGCGGTGCCGATCGCCGCAACTCGCGGGCCTTGGCGGCACCGAGGAATTCGTAGAAGGCCATCAACCGGCAAAACACATAGCCGCGATACCCATCGAGGAATCCCGCGCGGATGAAGTAATGATAGACGAAACGCAGGAGAGGGCGGAAAGGCAGGCGAGCTGCCAGCAGCTTGAGCCGGCGTTTGCGCGCCAGAGACGGTAGGCTAATCCGTGCCGAAGCGCCCCCACCGCTTTCACGCGCGACCAAAAGACGAGCTTCCCAATTGGAGTAGCGATTGTGCTTCTCGACCCAAACCTCGATCGTGGGGAAGGCGTAGTGGTTCATCTCGGCGCGCAGCCGTTCGACCGGGCCGTCCAAGACGACGTGCTCGTGGACTTCGTTGTCGCCCGAACGGGTATCACCCAAGTCCTGTAATTTTTCATACCGCCCGGCAGCGTGACGGAAGAAGCGGAGATTCCAGCTGGGATAATAGCCGCAATGGAGAAGCCAACCGTCGATGAACCAGAAGCGCCGGTTAACGTAGTAGCCGGCGGCGACGGGACCGCCTCCCGCCATCAGGTCGCGCAGCTCGGCCGCAAGGGCGGGGGTGATGCGTTCGTCGGCGTCGAGAATGAAGATCCATTCATGGCGCCAAGCCACGTTCGCAAGCGCCCAGTTTTTCTTCTTGGGAAATTTTTGATCCCAGCGGAAGTCCACGACCGTCGCGCCGAACTCGGCCGCGATCTCGCGTGTGCCGTCCGTGCTGCCGGAATCGATCAGCACGACTTCGTCGGCGAAGCGGCACGATTCCAGACAATCGCGGATGTTCGCCCGTTCGTTCTTGGTCGGGATCAGGATCGAGACCGGGCAGAGTGGAGTGGACATGGGTTAACGGGCCGAACCTTCGCTCGAGGATTCCAAGCGCGCATAGCGAACCGCGCAGAAATAGGCCAACCACCAAGTCAGCACGACGGCGGCGTTGCCAAACGGAAACTCGACCCACGCGTAAAGCAGGACGAGGGCGCAGCCTGCGAGCAGGTAGGCGGCGGTAGGGCTGCTGAAATGACGCCGGCGTAGTCCAGCCAGCGGCATGAGGGCGCAGAGTCCCGTCAAGAGCGTGCCGACCAAACCGTGTTCGGCGAACGACTGCAGCCAATCGCTGTGGGCGTCCGCGTAGTAGATAGGCAGTCGGTCCGAATTCGGCCGGATGGTGGTGTAGAGTTGGAAGACGTGCGGATAAGAACCCGTGCCCCAGCCGAATCAGAGCCGATCGCGCGCCATGGCCCAGGTGTCGCGGTAGAGGATCGCGCGGGTGCCGATCGTGCCCTCGGCCCGCATGGTGCCGATCTGTTCGCGCGATTTGGCCAAGCGGAGCCCGATACTGTCCTGGGCGACGAACCAGATGGCGGCGGCGGCGAGGACGACGGCGAAGGCCAGCCCCATGAGGGGTAACCAGAGGTTTTCTTTGTAGTGCCGGCGCCGAGCAAGAATCCGGATCAGGACGTGGACTGCGGCACCGCCTAGCCCGGAAAATTCATACGCGAACGAAAGAATGGGCATGATTCGTGCTTAAGTTATTGGCATGAAGAATCAAACGAAAGCAGCGACTGGCACCCGGCCCGCCACAGACTGTCAGCCCGAAGCGTTCCTGTTTCC
>JBDNFZ010000444.1:0-3318 GCA_041689555.1 Opitutaceae bacterium
GATCAATGATCAGAACCACGCCTCGCTGGGCGCGTTGGCGAGCGGTGCGTTTGGTGATAAAAGCGGAGCGGAGTTTAATCGTTTTCAAGAGACGATGGCGCTGCGACCGGTGACAAATCAGCTCGCGAGCGGACTTTTTATACCGAGACGCCCTTAACCGCCGCTCAAGCGGAGCAGTGGGTGGAGATCATGGCCCGGAATGCGCGGTCTGTGGACGGCAAAGTGAATCCTGCTACGATGGAGAAATCTACGGTGTTAGCGGCAGCGCCGGCGGTGCTTTCGGCGCCACAGATCGAGGTGCCGAGCGGATATATCGACCAAACGATTCAGCGCGGTGCGGCGAAGCGTTGAGAAGCGGACTGAAAGCGGGCCGGGACGAGATCGGAGCCGCAGGGCGCTACGCCCATGCCACTTCCTCCGACAGTGAGCCCGTGCTTGCGCGGGATGCGGAGGTTTTGCACGGTTCACCCGTGAACGCGCCGACAGAATCCCAGATCGCCGATGCGCCGCATCCGCTCCAAGTGAAGGCTTGGCAAAAGATGGGCGGATCGGGGCGGCTGGCGCTCGCGGTCGAACTCGGGCGGAAGGTGCGCGCTTGGAAGCGGGATGCGTTGCGTGGGCAAAACCCGACGTGGTCGGCCGAGCGGGTGGAGCGGGAACTGGCTTGGATTTATCTGCGTGGAAACACCTGATCTTTTTGGGTTGTTCGTGCGCCCGCTACACCGCTCCGGGCTGCGTTACATGGTCTCCGGTTCGCTGGCCGCGATGTATTATGGCGAACCGCGGCTGACGATGGACGTCGATTTGGTGGTGCACTTTGGCGACCGTGAAGCTGTGGCTATGTCGGAGATGTTTCCTGCGGTGGAATTCTACGTGCCGCCGGTTGAAGTGCTCACCGTTGAAATCGCGCGAACCACGCGCGGGCATTTCAACGTGATTCATTTCGCGAGCGGTCTGAAGGCGGATTTTTATCCGTCGCGGCGTCACCCGTATTGGGGGTGGGCGTTTGAGCATCGGCGCTTGGGTCGGATGGGCGAGGACGACGTGTATTTCGCTCCGCCCGAGTATGTCATTCTGTGGAAGCTCGAATTTTTTCGCGAGGGCGGCGGTGACAAACATCTACGCGACATCAAAGGTATGTTGCTGGTGAACGCCGAGACCATTGACGGAGGGATGCTTGACCGCGCCAGTGCGGAGCTCGGGTTAACCGCGCAGTGGGACCGGGCGAGGTCGGGTTGAGACTGTTTTTCCGGCCGCAAAACGCGGGCGGCGCAGGCGCGTTCACGACGCGGGGCGGAACGGCACGGAGTCCGCAAGTCGGACGCCGTGGCTACCTTTCCACGGCGAAGATTTCAACGGGTTCAGCGCGGCCTTTGACAGAGACGGAACCGAGGGGGCGGAACACGCACGCCGGGGCTTGCGTGCTCGGAGAGGGGGATTCGGAGATCGGAGATCGGGAGGTGGAGACGGGTGGCACCGACGGGTGGCTCGGGCGGACGAGGGCGGCGAGCGTCGCGGCGGTCGTGATGATGGTGGCGCGGTAGTCGGCGTTGCGCGTGAGGGACTGGATGCGGGCGGCGACGTTTACGCCGTCGCCGATCACGGAGTAATTGAGGCGTCGGGCGCTGCCGATGTTGCCGGCGACGACGCGGGCGGTGTTGATGCCGATGCCGATGGCGAGGGGCGGTCGGCCCTCGGCGGCGAGTTCGGCGTTGAAGGTTTTCAGGGCGGCTTCCATCGCGAGGGCGGCGGCGAGGGCGCGGTCGGCGTCGTCGCCGTGGGCCACCGGGGCGCCGAAGAGGGCCATGATCGCGTCGCCGATAAACTTGTCGATGACGCCGCCGTGGGCTTCGAGGGCGGCGCTCATGCGGTCGAGGTAGCGGTTGAGGAGGGCGAGGAGTTCGGGGGCGGGGAGTTGCTCGCTGAGGGTGGTGAAGCCGCGGAGATCGGCGAAGAGGACGGTGACCTGGCGTTCCTCGCCACCAAGGGCGGCGCCGTCGCGGAGGAGTTGGGCGGCGATCTCGGGGGAAACGTTTTTATCGAGGAGGTCGCGGACGCGGTCGCGTTCGTCGAGGCCGCGCGCCATCTGGTCGAAGGCTTCGGAGAGGCGGCCGAGTTCGTCGGCGCGGTAGGAGGTGTTGCGCACGGAGTAGTCGCCAAGGGCGATGCGTTGGGTGTGGCCGACGAGGGCGAGCACGGGCCGGCTAACGCTACGGGCGAGACCGACGGCGGCGAGGGCGGCGAGGGCGAGGGCGGCGAGGGAGATGTTCAGCAAAAAAGTCTCGAGTTCGGCGGCGGGGGCGAGCTCGGGGCTGAGCGGACGTTGGAGGACGAGGGTAACGGGCTTCTCGCCGAGGAGTTCCTGAGGTTTGAAGAGGCTGACGTAGCGGTCGGCGGGGAGATCGACGATGACGGTGCGCGCACCGCCGCGCGCAGTCGGAGCGACGAGGGCGGCGGCGGGGACGGACAGCGTCGTCGCCAACACGCGCGGTTGGTCGGGTGCGTCGGTGGAGACGAAGGTGACTTCGAGGTTGGTGGTGTCTTTGATTTTGTGGGCGAAGGCGCGGTCGATGGGGAAAGCGAGCCCGAACCAGGCGACGATGTTGGGCTCGGGGGCGTAGAGCGGGACGACGACGAGGACGTGGAGGGCACCGTTGAGGAAGGAGTAGCCGTGCGCGTTGGGCATGGCTTCCTTTTCGGCGAGGGTGATGAGGTAGCGGAAGGGACCGCGGTTCTCGTCACTCATGCCGCCTTGGCTGCTGGCAAGGAGGGTGAGCTCGGGATCGAACATCACGATCACGGGCGCGGCGACGCGGAGCGTGTAGGTGCGGAGGACGGAGGCGAGGGTGCGGGTGTCGACGCGGTCGGCGAGGAGGACCTGCTTGATGGCGTAGTCGCCGGCCATGACGCGGGCGCTGCGGACGAGGTAGTCGATGCGCTGGTTGACGGTCTCGGCGTAGATGCGGGCGCCGAGGACGAGGTTGTCCTCGGCGTGGCGGCGGGCGTTGGCGGTGTTGGCCCGGGAGACGAGGAAATAGTTCGTGCCGAGGGCGGCGACGAGGAGGCCGAGCACGAGGGCGAGGACGCGCGTGCGAAAGCGGGTGAAGCGGAAGAGGGGCACGGGCGGGTCGGGCGCTGGGGATTGCGGAGCGCGGAGTGCGGAGTGGGGGGCGGGCGCTAGCCCGGTTATTTCATACGCGAACTGATTTCTCGATTTTTTCCTGCAAGGGCTGCGGATCAGGCGGGCCGTTGTCGTATTTTTCGTCGTGGCCGCGGCCCGGCAGCGTGACCGACGCCAGAACGGCGGTTTTCCGCGGC
>JBDNFZ010000445.1:0-3458 GCA_041689555.1 Opitutaceae bacterium
ATGGCTTTGGGCTTGCGGGGATTCTTGGCCAGCGTGGCGCAGCCCGGGAAGGCGAGCAGCGAGGCGGCGACAGCGGAGAACGCGATGAAATCGCGACGATTGAGGTGGGATTCGTTGGGCTTGGTCATGGGATAAAGAGCAAATCACGCGAGGCCGTCGCGCCGGCGGGGAAGACGAGCGTCCGAAAAAAAAGGCCCGACGCAAATCGAAGTTTTGCGAAAATCGCCCCGTCGCCGCGCAAGCGTTGCAACCGCGCCCGACCCGGACCCGGCCAGTTTCGGCTTGGCGTTTCTCCGCATCTTCGCGTCTTTGCCCCTTCGCCGATGCAACTCACCAAACACTGGGCCGCGACGCTCGACGACTACGCCATCGACCTCGCGTGGTCGCCCGACGGCACGCTCCTCGCCGCCGCCAGCGCCGCCGGCCCCGTCTCGCTCTTCACCGCCGCCGACGGCACCTCCCGCCACGAGCTCCCCGGCCACGCCCACGGCACCAACTGCCTCGCGTGGCAACCCGTGTCACACCCGCCCGCGGGCTCCGCCGACTCTCAGCTCTCAGCTCTCGGCTCTCGACTTCCGCCGCTCGCGACCGGCGGCCAAGACGGCGCCGTCAAGCTCTGGGACGCCGCCGCCGGCCAGCACACCGCCACCGCCGGCCTCGGCACCGCCTGGGTCGAGCATCTTGCGTGGGCCGGCCAAAAATTGTTCGCCGCCGCCGGCAAAAATCTTTTCGCCCTCCGCGCCGACGCCTCCGTCGCCCACACCTTCGCCCCCGCCGCCAAATCCATCTCCGCCCTCGCCGCCCCCCGCGCGGGCGGCTGCGTGGCCGCCGCCCATTTCGGCGGCGTGCAGCTCTGGGATGCCGACGATTTCGTCCTGCAAAAGACCTTTCCCTACGCCAACGGCATCCACGCCCTCGTCTGGTCGCCCGACAGCAAGTGGCTCGTCTCGGGCAACCAAGACCCGAGTGTCCATCTCTGGATTCCCGAGACCGACCTCGAATTTCACATGAGCGGCTACGAGTCGAAAGTGAAACACCTCTCCTACGACCACACCTCTCGCTGGCTCGCCACCGGCGGCGGTCGCGACGCCTGCATCTGGGATTGCGCCGGCGAAGGCCCCGAGGGCCGCGAACCCGCGATGCTCCCGCACGAGGCCCCGGTCTGCGCCGTGGCGTTTCAACACACCCACAGCCTGCTCGCCAGCGCGAGCGCCGACGGCGTCGTGCAGCTCTGGAGCCCCGAACGCGCCAAACCCCTCCGCGCCACCGTGAAGATGCCCCACGCCGCCACGAAACTCACTTGGTCCCCCGACGACCGCCTCCTCGCCATCGGCTCGGAAAAAGGCGCCGTCTACGTGCTGAAGTGCGAGGCGTGAGCGACCCTTGGCCGGTCAAAAAGGCCGCTTGCTTCGCCTCCAAAAGAAAATTTACCCGTCGTATGCTTCTCCCTTCGCGTGCCTTTGCGACCGCCGTCCTGTTCCTCTGCCTAGGCAAACTTTTCGCCCAACCCGCGCCGCCCGCGCAGACCCACGTCGCCGCCCTCGGCTCCGCCCCGCTACGCGCCCCCGCCACCGCCGATTTCGCCCTCGGCTCCACCTTCACCCTCGAGGGTTGGTTCTACCTCACGGGCAACACCCCCTTCGGCTGGCTCATGGGCAAGGGCCTCGCCACCGGCGGCACCGATCCCTTCGTCAGCTTTTCTCTCCAGCTTAACAGCGAGGGCACGAAACTCGTCTTCGTGACCAGCACCGGCGCGGCCGGTAGCTACCGCGAACTCGTCGCGCCCGCCGCCTTCCCGCTCCGCACCTGGACGCATGTCGCCGCCGTGCTCGAAAACGGCACCCCCACCCGCCTCCTCATCAACGGTTCCGTCGTCGCTACCGGCACTGCCGTCGGTGCGCCGCTCTCCGCGCCATCCGTCCCTTTCGGTGTCGGCATCGCCTATCTTGCTAACGGCAACACCAACTACTCCGCCTTCCCCGGATTCGCCCGCCAGGTGCGCGTCTGGACGACCGCGCGCACACCGGCGCAGGCAGCGATAGCGGCGGCGGAGTCCCTGCCCGCCGATCGCGCGGGACTCTTCGCCGCGTGGCCGCT
Organism: Opitutaceae bacterium; assembly: GCA_041689555.1. Taxonomy (GTDB): domain Bacteria; phylum Verrucomicrobiota; class Verrucomicrobiia; order Opitutales; family Opitutaceae; genus Tous-C4FEB. The sequence continues at coordinate 2,098 of JBDNFZ010000445.1, forward strand.
CGACGAAATCGGCGGCACCGGGGCGCGCGATATCAGCGGCAACAACCGCGCGTTGATCGGCGGCGGCGGAGCGACGCCGGTTGCGCTGGCCGAGGCACCGTTCTACGACGTCGTCCGCACGACCCACCCCGGAAACGTGCTGCAGAAACCCGACTACGGCATCCTCATGGACTTCGACGGCGACGGCGATCTCGACCTCATCACGGCGCAACTCGCGTGGCCGCCCACCCTGCCGGAAACCCGGCTCCGCTTGGGCGCGTTTCGGAACACCGCCGGGTCCTTCACCGACGTCACGAGTGCCGTGCTGGGCGACGTGACGATGGTCCACCCCCGCCACCACGCGATCGCCGACTTCAATGGCGACGGCCGCACCGACCTCCTGATCATCGGTCACGGCACGGATCGACCACCCTACCCCGGCGAGCAGGCAAAGCTGTTCATCCGCACGGCCGACGGCCGGCTCGTCGACGAGACCGCCACCCGCCTCCCGCTGCGCAACGAGTTCACCCACCACGTCGCGGTCGGCGACATCGATGGCGATGGCGATCCCGATATCTACGTGGGCAACGTCAACGGCGGCACGAGCGGCCCTCGCTTCTATCTCAACAACGGCACCGGCGTCTTCACCGACGCTCCGGGCCGTATCCCGCTCGACATCGAGAACCGCGAACGCGGCCTCAACTTCACCTCGTGCGCGCTGCTCGACCTCGATTCCGACGGCCGCCTCGATCTTGTGCTCGGCACCGGAGGCACCGGGCAGAACGAAGTGCTGATCAACGACGGCACCGGACGGTTCGTGCGCAACGCCGCGTTTGCCCTGCCGCCCAAAATTCTCGATACCCGGTCGACCACCGTGGCGATCACCGTCGCGGATCTCAATGGGGACGGCGCCCCGGATATGCTGTTCGCCACCACAGGCGGCCAAATCACCATGCCGACCGGCGAGATTGTCTACGGCTACAGCATTCCCGGCCTTCAACTCCTGCTCAACCGCGGCAACGGCACCTTCTACGACGCCACCGCGCAGCTCAACCTCACCTTCGACGCGACCGACACCTGGATCGTGTGGATTCGCGTCGCCGATCTCAACAATGACGGCCGGCCCGATCTCGTGCTACAGGGTGCGATCGGCGACGCGGGCCAACCCTTCTCCCGCAGCATCCTGCTCAACCGCGGCGGCGCCGTCTTCGTCGACGCTTCCAAAGCCTACTCCGGCCGGTTCACCAATTTCCTTCATCCCGCGGACTTGGATCGCGACGGCCTCATCGACCTCGTCGGTATGAGCCAGAACACCATCATGGTCTCGCGCGCGCTGCGACCGCTCGAGCGCGCACTCTTCCAAGCCGCGCCCGACGCCCCTG